>JASHTR010000325.1 GCA_030040455.1 Terriglobia bacterium
GCGCTTGCCGTCCTGCTCGCGTGCATCGGAATTTACGGGATCATGGCTTACGCCGTTTCAGGAAGGACAGGCGAGATCGGGATTCGCATGGCCCTCGGTGCCCAGCGACGCCATATTCTCTGGCTCATTCTGCGCGAGTCGTTGCTCCTCGTTCTTATCGGTGTCGCCATCGGGCTGCCTTGTGCATTGGGCGCTGGGAGATTGATTCGAAGCCTGCTCTTTGGAGTGACTCCTGCCGATCCGCTGACGTTGACTTTCGCAACCGTCCTGATGTTCTCCGTGGCGGCTTTCGCCGGCTACATTCCCGCCCGCCGGGCGACGAAAGTAGACCCAATGGTGGCGCTGCGGCACGAATGAAGCAGTGGCTAGCGGCAAGAGACAAGAGACGAGATGCAAGCCAGACTATTCAAATAGTTTGATGACGGGGAGAGAAAAGCCGTGGAAAAGCGCGCTGACGGTGGTGTCAGAATTCTCCAAAATGAGCCTGCCTTCGTTGACCCGTCTCGTCCCCTGAAAGCCATCGGATTAATTGGTCACGGATAAAGAGTCTGTGTGATAACTTACGCAGCCTGTCATTCCGAGGGCAGCCGAAGGCGACGAGGAATCTCGCAAGTGGCTTGCTTTCAAGGCGAGAGCTCTCCCCATCGCTTCGAAGGTGTGAAGGAATTAGAAGACAAGCAAAAACCTCACGCAAGGCCGAAAAACAAGTTGAAAGTCAAAAGTCAAAGGTTAAAGGACTTCTCCTTATAAACTTTCGACTCTCGACTTTGAACTTTCAACTTGCCTTGGCGTCTTTGCGAGAGGATGTTAATTTCTTCACACCTTCTTCGCTCTGGGTCAGAATGACAGGGCTGAGAACAGTTTTCACACAGTCGCTCTAAAGCCGTGCTTCGCTTTTGGCAGTGACCCATCAGCCAGTCCTCCTCCATCGAGCTCGTAATGGTCGGCTTCCGGAAGTTTGAGAAACGCCTCCAAGAACTCTGCGAAGCCGGATGAAATCGGTCATGATCCAAACAGTCCTTGATCTTTGGTCACCGCTGCTATACTGGAAATTGCTTAAGCAAGCGGAGAGGCTCTGCTTTGAACGTTCTGTTGATTTCCACCTACGAATTGGGGCATCAGCCGTTTGGTCTCGCTTCACCTGCGGCATGGCTGAGGCAGGCGGGGATTACCGTCGCCTGCCTGGACCTTTCGCGGGAAGCGCTCCGCGAAGACGCGGTGCGAGAGGCGGATTTTATTGCCTTTTATGTGCCGATGCACACGGCAACCCGGCTGGCGGTGGAAGCATTGCTGGGTATCCGGAAATTGAACCCTACCGCCCACCTTTGTTTCTACGGCCTCTATGCTCCCGTCAACGAGAGTTATCTCCGCAAGCTCGGCGCGCAAACCATTTTGGGCGGAGAGTTCGAGGAAGCCTTACTCAACGCAGTGAAGCGAGTGCGCCAAGGCCAGCTCGAACAGGTTGACCCTGCTATTTCTCTTGCCCGGCTGAAATTTGCCACTCCGGACCGCCGTGGCCTGCCCGCTCTTGCGCGCTACGCCCGCCTGGAGCATCCCGATGGCAACCAGCGCGTGGTTGGCTACACGGAGGCCAGCCGAGGATGCAAGCACTTGTGCCGGCACTGCCCTGTCGTTCCCGTCTATCAGGGCCGGTTCCGGATCGTCCCGCCGGAAGTTGTTTTGGAAGATATCCGCCAGCAGGTGGTGGCGGGCGCGGAGCACATCACTTTCGGCGATCCGGACTTCTTCAACGGCATCCGCCATGCCCTGCGGATCGTCACAGCACTGCATCGTGAATTTCCGAATTTGACTTATGATGTCACGATAAAGGTTGAACACCTACTGAAGCATTCCGTGCATTTGTCGATGCTTCGTGAGACCGGATGCCTGTTTGTCACCACCGCCGTCGAATCCGTAGACGACCGCATTCTGGCGATTCTTGAAAAAGGGCACACCGATGGGGACTTCGTGCGGGTGGTCAATTTATTTCGCGAGACGGGCCTGACGTTGTGTCCCACTTTTGTTGCCTTTACCCCGTGGACCAGTGTCGAAGGTTACTGCGAATTGCTGGATGCCATCGAGCAGCGCGGCTTGGTGGAGAACGTCGCTTCCGTTCAGCTCGGTTTAAGGCTGCTCATCCCGGCTGGATCGCGGCTGCTTGAGCTGGAACAAGTTCGAGAAATAGTGGCCCCGTTCGACGAGGCCGGGTTGGTTTATCCCTGGAAGCACAGCGACCCGCGTGTGGAGGCTCTCTATGCGCGGGTCCAGGAGGCAATCCGGCAAGGTTTAAAAGAGAAAAGAACACGCGCAGAAATCTTCCAGAGTGTTTCTTCTGTTGCGCATGAGTCGGCAGGCTTGCCTGGCTCGGAAGTGGTGGCAAAAAACGCACACGCAGCCATTCCCTGCCTCACCGAGCCGTGGTATTGCTGCGCAGAACCTGTGGGGGAGCTATTGTGAAAGGAGAACTTCAAATGGATTATGCCAGCATTGCTAAACTTCTCATGGAGAGCTTGAGTCTGACGCGCCCGCCCATTGGGCTCGCATTCTTGCTATCACCGCCAGAAGGCGTTCGCCACTATTCTCAGGCTGTGCCCAGCGCCTGCACTTTCTGGAAGGCGGCTGAGAGCACCCTTTTCTATGCGACGGCTGAGGATCATTACAATTGCCCCATCGGGGCCATTACGCAGGGATTTAATCCGCCTCCGGAAGTGATGGAGCAGGGCATGGCATTGATCGGGCAAATGGGCAAGATCCGATATTTTGACGCGGCGGAAGTTGGCAACGTCCCCACGGTGAAAAAATCCCACCAGGTAATTGTTTACGGCCCTTTGACGAGCTTCAATGGCATCGAGCCTGACCTGGCCTTGATGATCTGCTCGCCGTTTCAGGCCATGCTATTGTCCGAAGCGGTGGGCGCAATGGTATGGCGAGGCGCGGGAAAAGAAACACATCTGTTTGGACGGCCCGCGTGCGCGGTGATCCCCAGCGCCTTGAAAGATGGCGCTGCCTCCGCGAGTCTTGGGTGCATGGGAGCCCGCACCTTTGCCGACATTCAGGAAAGTGAATTGTTGGTTGCCATCCCTTCGAATTGCCTGGCCGAGGCGGGACAAAAGCTTGCGGTGATCCTCGGCGCCAACAGGGAAATGAGAA
Source organism: Terriglobia bacterium (assembly GCA_030040455.1). Classification (GTDB taxonomy): domain Bacteria; phylum Acidobacteriota; class Terriglobia; order UBA7540; family UBA7540; genus RH2-MAG17b. The sequence goes on from JASHTR010000325.1 coordinate 3,151, forward strand.
ACTTTTACGCGACGAATAAGTCCCGGTTTGCAGCCGTATAACCGGAAGAGTCCGTTGAAAACCAGGTCACGAGGAGATGGAGCATGGCCTCCCCGAAAGAATATGTGGGAATCAGCAGAAATACGCTGGAGTGCCTCAAGAAGGACCTTCAGTCGATGGGGATCACGCCGCCGGCAGGAGATAACGGCACGATTGAGTATCAGGGTGTCCAGCTTTCTGTCACCTATACTGAAGCCGCGGAAAAACTCTCCATTGGGATTCTTAACCGGCCCTCCTTTGTGCCCGAAAGCCTGGTTTGGCAACTTCTCGACGCGCGCGTTCAGAAATGCGTGGGGAAGTAGCCCAGGATGCCATTTTTCACTATTCTTTCAGGGATACTTCTGCGCCCGGGGTAGCGAGCGCTTGTTCTTGCCGTAGGTTTTCCTCTTCACAAACCCGCGACGAATCCGCTTTTCGAATGTATGCGGTAAGCGGGGTACATCTTCCGTAGTCTCGCTGTGCTCGATACGCTGGGGGCATGGACATCCAAGGGATAGTCTGGCCACAGCGTCGGGTGTCTGCGACCCAGCGGCTGGAGATGGTCGAGCAATTCCGGCGTAGGGGTCTCACGCGCGCCGCGTTTTCCCAACAATACGGAATCGCATTGGCCACGTTGAACTGGTGGCTGACAAAAGCCAAACGTGCTGCGAGTCGGCCAGCGCCCGTGGTATTCCGGGAGGTCAAGCTGGCGCCCTTGCCGACGACTCCATCCAATCCATGGGCTATGGAAGTCGTCGCTCTCTCAGGTCTGACCGTCCGTTGCCGCGAGCCTCTTCCCGCCAAGGTCGTGAACCGGTTGCTGCGAGGGACCCGACGCTGAGCATTTCGCCGGCCACGCGTGTGTTCGTAGCACTGAATCCGGTGGATATGAGGCTCGGCTTCAATGGTCTGTACGCGCTGACTCAAACCGTCCTCAACCAGGAAGTCCTCAGTGGGCATTTGTTCGTTTTCACCAACAAGCGACGAAACAGGATCCGGCTTTTGTTTTGGGATGGCTCGGGCCTATGGCTTTGTGCGAAGCGTTTAGAAAGGGGCACTTTCGGGTGGCCAGCGGGCGAGGGCGCCAGCCTCGGGTTGCGCCCCGAGGAACTGCAACTGCTGCTGTACGGAATAGAGGGTACGCCCCGCCGGCACTGGTACCGGACATGACCTTCCTTCACTTTTTGCTGGACTCCATGATGCACTTCCGTCACAATCTTCACCATGAGCGAAATGCTCGTGCAAGGACGCCGGGTGGCAGGAGAAGAGATTCTGAACATCCGCCGTTTGATTTCAGATCATCCGGACTGGAGCCGACGGCGGATTTCGGAAGCCCTGTGTGCGGAATGGAACTGGCGAAGTAGCAACGGGCGGCTCAAGGACATGGCGACGCGCGCCCTGCTGGTGAAGCTCGAGGCGCGTGGGTTGATCGAGTTGCCGGCGCCTGCCCTCGAAACGTATGCCAAGCCGGAAATTGTCTGGGCAGAACTGGGACTCGACGCCGGTAATCGGGGCACTCCAGCAAGTCGGTCCCTTGACGGTGCGAGAGGTCAGCACGGAGGCCACGGCAAAAATCCGGTTTGCCGCGGCCCTGGCCGAGTTCCACTACCTGGGCTATCGCGGCACGGTGGGAGAGAATCTCCAGTACATGGTCACGAGCGAATCTGGCCGACTGCTGGCCTGCCTGCTGTTGGGTTCCGCTGCCTGGAAGTGCAAACCGCGCGACCGTTTCATCGGTTGGAATCTGGAACAGAGGCAGCGGAATCTGCACCTGCTCACCGGCAACAGCCGTTTCCTCATCCTGCCGTTTGTGCAGGTGCCTCACTTGGCCAGTTGGGTTCTGGGCCGGGTGCTGCGCTACCTTTCAGCGGACTGGCAGACTAAATATGGCCATCCCATCCTGCTGGTCGAAACCTTCGTCGAACGCGAGCGTTTCGCAGGCACATGCTACAAAGCGGCCAACTGGCTCCCCCTCGGATCAACGGCCGGGCGCAGTCGCCAGGACCGCCGGCACACGCTTCAGGTTCCCGTCAAAGATGTTTATGTCTACCCGCTGGTCCGCAGATTCCGCGAGGGACTCTCGGCGTGAGCCACGACGAACTGCGGACGGAATACGAGCGGCTGAGGGCGCAGATCGTACAGTTATTTCAGAGCAAGCCGCTGTCGAACGCCGAGAGCTCAGAGGCGTGGCAGTTGCTGGAAAAACTGCAAGTCCTAACCCAGGAATACGACCAGAAGCTCTCCGAAGCCGAAGCCCAGATTGCAGAGTTGAAGCGCGAGCTGTTTGGCCCAAAGGCAGACAAGCTCACTCCAGAGCAGGAAGAGCAACTCCAGGCGCTGAACGAGGACTTGCAGCAGGAGGCCCAACGCCCGGCTCCGGTAAGCGATCAGATCCTGGAGCGGGAGGACCGCGGCGCCCGTCGACGCCGGCAACGTCGCCGAGGACGCCATGGTTTGCCCGACCATCTGGAAGCCGAGACGGTCATCATCGAACCCGACGCGAAAGTCTGCGTGGGTTGCGGCAAGCCGTTGCAACGGATCGGAGAAGAGGTCAGCGAAGAGATCGACCTGATTCCTGCCCAACTCATCCGGCGGCGCACCATTCGCCCCAAGTATGCTTGCCGCTGCGGAGAGGCGGGTGTCAAAATCGCCCCTCTTCCTCCGCGTTTGATTCCGCAAAGCCGCCTGGGGCTCGGGCTGGCCACACACATCCTCTTGTCTCGCTTTGACGATCACCTGTCTTTCTACCGGCTGGAACAGCAGTTTCGCGAACGGCACGGAATCATCATCCCCCGCCAGCAGATGATTCAGTGGACGGAGCAGATGGCCTTTTGGCTCCAACCGATCTATGACGCCATGTGGCGGCAGATGCTCGCGGGTGGCTACCTCCAAGTCGATGAAACTCCTGTCCGGGTGTTGGATCCCGAAGTAGCAGGCAAAGCCGCACGGGGCTACCTGTGGTTCTACGCCGTCCCGCACGGCGATGTCATCCTGGACTTCGACCGCAGCCGGGCGCTGAAAGTCGTGCAACAGCGGCTGAAGGACTTCAGGGGCACGATCCAGACCGACGCTGTCGAAAATTCGATCCGACCGAGTGCAGTCGGAAAAAGGCGATGGCTCTTTATCGGGCATCCGGACGCCGGCTGGCGGAGTGCGGTCATCTACTCGATCATGGTGAGTTGTCGAAGGCGCGGCATTAATCCGCAGGATTACGTGACCGACGTGCTCCGGCGCTTGCCCACAGCAAAAACCGGCGACATCCAGGACCTCCTGCCTGCCAATTGGAAACCACCCACTGCCGCCTCGGGTTGAGAACCAGGATGCCAGGGCAGCGCACACCAAGTAGCCGGACATCTGTTGAAAACACCGTCGTCTTCTGCGAGACTCCCACTATGCCGAAGGAGATATTTCCCTCGTCCTACCGCTGCGACTGCGGCCACCGGATAGACTTCTCTGACAATACCCTCAGCGAGGTCAAGCAGAAGAGCAAAAGGAAGCGTCAATGGCTGATCGAAACCTGCGATGACCCGACCGCGGAACACGTCGTGGTCTTCAACGGCGGGGAAATGATTGATATTCTCTGCTCCGATGACAGTAGGCGGGAGAAGAAAACCAAGTTCACCAACAAGCAAGGCCAGTATCTGGCGTTTATCCATCAATACACGAAGGTGCATGGCGTTCCCCCCGCGGAACACGAAATGCGGCGGCATTTTGAAGTCAGTCCTCCGTCTGTCCATCAAATGGTCATCAACCTGGAAAAAAAAGGGCTCATTGAGCGGACGCCGGGCATGGCCCGGTCCATCCGAGTGCTGGTCCCCGCCCGCGACC
>JASHTR010000326.1 GCA_030040455.1 Terriglobia bacterium
TATCTCAGCGCCGCTATGCGGCAAGCGGGCCTAAAGCAGGTTGAAATCGGCCAGCCTCCTGCCGATGGCGTGACCCAAGCCGGCTTCTGGACCATGCCTCTGGCTTGGGACGCCGAAGAGGCACGCCTTGAAATTGTCGACCCTTCTTTGCCGGCTTCTTCTCGCGTGCTGTGTGATTATCAAAAGGTTCCAACATCTCTGGGCGAGTGGAGCGCGCCTACGCCGCCGGGCGGCATTACGGCGGAAGTGGTGGAAGTAGAGCAATGGCCGCCCGAGAAGATCGCCGCAATGGATTTACGCGGTAAGTTCGCGCTCACGGATGAAATCCCGGGAGACATCAAGTGGGCCTTAGTGAAAGCCGGCGCGATCGGCGCCATCAATGCTTCCAGCGAGAATCCCAGCCTCCAGGACGCCCGCCAGTGGGTAAATGCCTGGGGGGACTATGGATGGGGGTTCATTAAGGGAAGCACGCCGATGATTTGCTTCTCCATTACGCCGCGCCAGGCGACGCTTCTCCGCAGGTTGATTGCCGAACATGGCACCGTGCGCGTCAGAGCCGTCGTGGACACGCGTCTCTATTCGGGCGTTTATCCCTACACGACGGGCGTGATTCCAGGAACGGGTCCCGAAGAGGTGCTGGCGCTCGGCCACACCTCCGAAGAAGGCGCCGGGGACAACGCCTCGGGCGTGGCGGCGCTCATGGAAGCAATGTCTACGCTCAACCGTCTGATCGCGAGCGGCAAGCTGCCGAAACCGAAGCGCGCCATTCGCATCCTGACGATGCCGGAGATGTTTGGCTCCATGTACTATATCAAGACCCACCAGGAACGAATTCATCATACTGTTGCAGCGATCTGCCTGGATACGCCGGCGGAAGGCTACGATCTTGCCGGATCGATCTATACCTTTTATACGAACCCGGATGTGGCGAGCTCCTACACGGATGCCTTCATCCTCAAGGTCGCCGATGCCTATTTGTCGCAAATCGGCCGCTCCTGGCATTGGCACGCATTTGGCACCGGGACCGACAGCTACCTTGGCGATCCCACCATCGGCGTTCCAACGGTTTGGGCGTATAGCGGTAACGATGTGTACACGCCGCACCATAGCAGCGCCGATACGCCGGACCGCGTGGACGTGCGCTCGCTCCGCGACCTTACCATCGTCACCGCGGCGTATCTTTATTATCTGGCGAATGCCGGAGAACCCGAAGCCGTGTGGCTGGCCGAGGTTGCGCAGGGCTGGGGCCAACGCCAAATCCTGCGGGCGGTGAGTCCGGTGATTGACCGCTTGAACTCCGCAGAAAGCGCCCGGCAGCTCGGGCTTATTTTGGGGACTGGCCTTCAGAAGATTCGCTTCACGGTGGGAGTGGAGAGGCAAGCGGTGCTCTCCGCGGATCAATTAGCTTCTGAAAGCGATCGGCAGTCATTCCGAGAACTGCTTTCGCCCTTTGCGGATCAGCTCACCCGATTCGGCCAGGTGCAGACCGAGAGGTTGCAAACTGCTGCCGCGGAACGAGCAAAGCTGCTGGGCATTTCATCCCCCGTTCAGCCGATCGTAGTTCCGGGAGCGCAACGAGCGATAGCCTCAACCATCGTCGTCAAGCGCCTTCGGTTTGGCACCATTCCGCTAGATCAAACCGCTCCGGATCAGCGCGAGGGCTATCCTTCGGGCGCATGGGACCTTGTCCCGATCACGGCGCTCTATTGGTGTGACGGCCATCGAAACCTGGCGGAAGTGATCCATCAGACCGAAATGGAGCTCGGTCCCACAAAATTCGACTTCGTCGGCTATTTTCGTTTCCTGCGGGATCACGGCTTCGTGCAATTTGTGAAGGGCCAGTAGGCACGGGTTTTTCGCCGGTGGGAATACCGGCGCTAGCATTGGCTTTGGGAGGGGGTTTGTCCATGAAGAAGGACCATTTAGCCTCACGCCGCTCTTTTCTCCGTGTTGCGTTCGCCGCGCCGGCCCTTAGCGTGGCGGCGAATGCGTCCAAAGCGACCGCCGAAGCCGTCCCCATAACCGCCAGCGGGGCCATCGTCGCGCGGGTCCGACTGGATCAGAAGGTCTATGACTCCACGGCTGTCCTGAACGGCCAAATCCTTTTCCGCCTTCCGGCTTCAGGCTCTGTTCTTGTCAGGTGGCTGGACAGCTTTGGACGCGTTGTGGGAGAAGCTCAGCTCCAGCCTTCCGCCTCCGGCGTAGAGCCGCTGAATTTTTCCTTCGATCTGAGCCCTGGCCTTGTCTATCAAAACTGGATCCGTGTATGGGTGAATGGCTCCGAGCAGGCGGCGGGAGCGGAATTCCTGATTTCGCCGCCACCCAAGGCTTGGGATGATTTCCACGTCATCGAGTATGCCACTTATCCGGAAGGGCTTTACGACAAGCTGCGTGAGGCAGGCGTGGACGCGGAAATTGCTCCTCGCGAGGGTAACTTTTCCTACATCCTCGACAACAACTTTAACTTTAACGTCGAGCAGATGGCCTGGCAGGTCTTTTCCATCTATCACAAGAATCAACCTTTGTGGAGAGGCCTGATGGCGCAGATTGTCTACGACCGCAACAACATGAAGCTGTGGGTTCGCCAGCCGTGCCTGAATGACCCGGAGACGGACGAATACCTGCGCGAGCGCCTCACGCGCTACGCGCGCCAGCACCGAGCTTTCCGGCCCCTCTTTTATAACATCGCCGACGAGCTTGGCCAGGGAGACCAAATCCGACCTAACGATTTCTGCCATTCCCCACACTGCACCGCGAAGTTTGCACAGTACCTTCACAAGATGTATGGACCGTCGTTTGCCAGAATTTACGACCAAAGGCCGACCGGTGAGCTCAACCGCTGGGACGATAAAACCGTCGAGAACGGCAAAGGATGGCTTGAAGGCGATCTGGTGATTGATTATAGCACCACTGACCGCGCCTTCGACTCGGTCGCCGTCGCAAATCTCAAGGCCAAATATGGCTCCGTGGCCAGCCTGAACGCGGCGTGGGGGACTAATTTCCCGGTCCCCAGCGGCGACGAGGACAGTGAACAGTGGACCCCGGTTCTCGCGGCGGTGCGCGAGACGCGCTCGGTCCCCGAAGGGACGGAAAAGGCCCTTGAGGCGAGGTTGGGGCCAATCGAAAATGCGAATGCGCTTTGGGGAGCCCAAACCTCCTGGGGCGCACCCGATCAGCCGACGACCTTTAAATCCTGGGGGGAAGTCTCGGCGTTTCTTGATCGCTACTATCGTGAGCTTTCCAAAGTCAGCTCGACCGACGGATGGGATGTCACCCGATGGTGTGATTTTCGCAATTTCATGGATTTGAGCTTCGCGGAGGCCATCCAGCGCGCCCGCGCCTTCTGCAAGGCTGAGGACCCCTACGCGCGCTGCTCAACGGAAGGAGGTCAATGCCCATTTGCCTTTGGCTGGTATAACTACGAAAACGTGGTGAAGTCGATTGACGTCATCGAGCCCTACAATATTGGCAACAATGTGGAAGTCATCCGCTCCTTGAACCCCGACGTCATTATGATTTCCACGCATGGCTTCGAGCACCAGCCGGGAGCGGCTTTGACGGCGCGGGACCGCTTGTTTCAGAAGCGCGCCGTCCGGCCCATCTGGTGGGGATTGTTCCACGGCCACCGCGCAGCATTCATTTGGGACGAAGTCCTTCCCGAATACCGGTTCGTCGATCCTGCGACGGGGCAATTAACCCCGTCGGCAGAAACCTTCGCCAGTACCTTCAATGAGCTTCATAACGGCATCAGCAAACTCTTCATCAACTGCCGCCGTTTCGACGACGGCATCGCCATCCATTATTCGCAACCCTCCATGCAGGTTCACTGGCTGCTTGATAACGTCGGATTCGCGCGCGAATGGATGCTGCACAGCGGGGGCGATCGGTTCAGCCACTTTACAGGCGTCCGGAACAGTTGGACGAAGGTGATTGAAGACCTGGGGCTGCAATATAATTTCGTGGGGCGCGGGCAGATCGAGGGAGGCAAACTCAACTCCGGCGAGGTCCGCGCCTTCATCATGCCGCAATCCATCGCAATTAGCCGACGTGAGGCGGCGCAAATTCGGGAGTTTGTTCGCAATGGAGGAATGCTGATTGCAGACTATCGCGCCGCCTCCATGAACGAGCATGGCCAAGATTTGGGCCGGGGACAACTGGATGACGTTTTGGGGATCACGCGTGTGAAAGGCCAGTCCAAAGCGGAGAAAGTTGCCGGGGTTGCGGACGAACAATCGCTCAGCCTGCAGGGGAAAACTCTCAGCCTGGTTGTGGGCGACGAGCAGGTGGGCGTTTCCACGGGCAAGGCGCTGGCCGAGAGCGGCAACGTGCCCTTGCTGATCGTGAACGATTTCGGG
>JASHTR010000327.1 GCA_030040455.1 Terriglobia bacterium
CCCGCCATGCCCACAACAACGGCAAAGCACTTCAGCCGTGCCATTTTTCTGAGGCAGGTACCAGGCTCCGCAGTGCACGTGGCCCCAGTACCAGATGTTGGGGCTGGTACCAGGAGGAAATGCGCTCATCACCTGCCCCCACAGGTCCGCTTGGGTTGATCCATCCTGGGCGAGGCCATTGTGATGGGTCAGGACAATCACTTTCTTGCCTTTCGCCGCCTGTGCCCTTAAGAAGTCCAGCTGAACATTTGGCCCGGTCGCTGGAAACAAGGCCCCGTTCTGATAGAGCTGCTCCGGGTCGGAGTAATAAGCGGAATCGAGGCCGACGATCACCCAGTTGGCGTTCTCTAAAGCGAAATAGCTGCAGCCTTTTTGAACGTCGAAAGGCGGGTTATTAATCGCCTTGAAATAGGGAGCTCCTCCTGAATACATCTCATGGTTTGAGTTTAGTGCCAGCGACCCTAGCGGACCCCTTGGCCAGAGGTCTGTGAGCAGGTGCTGCTCCTCGTTTTTTGTGCCCGCGTAATACGTGTCCCCAAGATGAATCGTCAAGTGAGGTTGTAGAAATGCCATGTGCGTGCGCACGTCCGTGCTCGGGGCAGGGTTGCCGGGCGACGTTCGCCAATTCCCGGTTCCCCAATCGCCCGCCAGGGCAATCTGTATGTCATCCGGTATTTGCAGGTGAACGGGAGCTGTGCTGAAAGCAGCGTGCTCGCTGTCAGGGGGAAGATGTTCAAGCCATTCCGCTCCTGCCTCCAGCCACCCCGGGTCGAGCTGTTCATACTTACCTGTACCCCAGATTTGGCCGGCCTGATCCACGGTAATGGCAGTTCCCGCATCCAGGCCACTCAGAACTCCGTCCACATCATCTTTAAGCGCGGTAAAAGCAAGCGTGAGCGCCTGCCCCAACTGCGGGTCAGGTTGCGGCGCCACCCTGGACTGGCTGGAGAGGAGGGCTTGCTGATGAGCGTTCATGAGCAGGGGAGTGACGCGGCGCTGTTGATCTGACGTTAACTTCGACCAGGCAGCCTTGATGCGACCGGCGATTACAGGATCCAGATTAAGTTTCATGTGGAGTTCCCCTCCTTATGGAAGCGCGAATCGACTTTGCCCGGCAGCGGGAGCCGGGACCCCCGCCTTCGCGGGGGTGATAGTGGTCGTGTCTTCAGGGCAGCCGCAAGCAGTCCTGAGCTTGTGAGGGAGGAACCTCAAACGGGCTATTCGCTTTCAGCACTCAGCCGTCAGCGTGCAGCCTTCAGGCCCCGGCTTTTTCTGCTGACCGTTGAAAGCTAAAATCAGATTCCTCGCAGAACTCAGCGTAAGCCTCTTCGCGGAACTTGCCCGGAGCGAAGCGAAGGGGCCGTCCGAAGTATAGGGCACGGGCGTGGCCCCAGCGTTTTGACTTACGTCACGAATCATAGAGCCAGCTAGCCCAGATACATGACGTGGACGTACGTCCCGAGCCTGACGTTATAGGCCAAATACCAGCCAACGTGGTCCGGGTCCTGATAAATCACAATCTGGTCGCTCCCCCAAAGCCAGTTGACGCAGAAGCCGACGTCGTACGGGGCGACACTGAAATAGAAGCCGCTAAACCAAAAGCGGCTCGGGCCCCCTCCCGCAAGCCGCCAGACGTGGCCGCGGCCAAAGCCTCCCGTGAAGTGCCCATGCTGCCAGGGATGAGCGAGGTGATAGTGCGGATCGTTCGGGCCGGTGCTGTGCCCCACCCACTGCCCGTTCGTGTGAACGTGGGGAGCGTTTGGGTGTCCTGCCGCATCTCTATAATTTGGTTTTTGTGTGGCGGCCGGCCGCTGTGCACCCCGCCGGGCGGGAGCAGGACCGTGGGCCGGAATGTAGCCATGACCTACAGTGTGGCTGCTCTTCCCGCCTTTCTTTTGAGCCACAGCGAACGGAGAAAACACCATCAGCAATACAACAAGCATTCCGAAAGTTTTTTTCAAGCCAGCCTCCTTTTATTCCAATTTTTAATTCAACTCTGCCTGACGTTTTTGGCGAGACAATGTATTTTCGTGCGCTTGCCAGGATCGCATCCCCGGGCGTTATCCGGCCGTCGCGAAAACCCGTTCGAGTCAAGACGCGTTTCATGGTCCGAGCGGTCTGGAAGCTCTCGCACCGCTTCCGTAACACCGTTTACCTTTCCCAAGAATGTGCCAATAATGCGATACTGAATTGGGGTCCCCTTTAAGCTTGTCCACACTATGACGGCTGGTAAGAAGAACTCATGAACGAGTCCTCGTCCCCCATTGTACACGAATTCCCCGCAAAGGAAGAAGTTGAAGAGAACTGATCATGGCCACAACAACCTCTTCCGTCATTGGCTTCGGGGGGCTGGAAGTGGTGGCGTTTGAGACTCGCAACGCCAAAGAGGCGGCCACTCTCATCGCCCGCCATGGCGGCATTCCCCGCGTTGCGCCCTCCGTCAAAGAAGTTCCTCTTAAAGAGAACACGGCAGCCTTCGAGTTTGCGGAAAGACTTCTGGCCGGGCATCTGGACGCTGTCGTTTTTATGACGGGCGTCGGCGTGACGACGCTAATGGAAACTCTTGAAAGCTGTTACCCCCGCGGCCGGATTGTTTCCGCCCTCTCGCGAACCCTCCTTGTCGCCCGGGGCCCCAAAGCGGTACGAGCTTTGAAGGAGCTGGGCGCCCCCGCCGCGATTCGCGCACCAGAGCCGCATACCTGGCGCGAGATATTGCACGAGCTCGATTGTCCCCCGCAAGACTTCCTGCTGAAAAGCAGCCGAATCGCCGTGCAGGAATATGGCGCGGTGAATGCCGAATTCCTTGACGCATTAACCCGGCGGGGGGCGCAAGTATTCCGCCTGCCCGTCTATCGCTGGACCCTGCCGGATGAGCTGGGTCCTCTCGAAGAAGCCTTGCGCGCCATCATCGGAGGCCGGGCGCGCGTGATCGTTTTTACAAATGCAGTGCAGGTGGACCACGTATTGCAATTGGCTGCGCGCATGCGGCTCCAGGAACCCTTGCGCGATGCACTCAAGCGATGTGTGGTTTGTTCAGTGGGACCCACCTCGAGTGAAGCGCTTCGAAGCCACGATATCGCCGTCGATCTGGAGCCGGAACATCACAAGATGGGAATTCTCATTCACGAGGCCGCCCGGCGGGCACCGGAAATCCTTCGCAAAAAGGACGGAGCAGAGGACGTTCAAGGGACCGCCGGAGGGGCGCGCCCGGGGGACGATAACTTGCCGCCCTGGTTCCAGTCTCGTTTCCTGCGCGCCTGCCGGAACGAGCCGGTTGATGCTACTCCCGTCTGGCTCATGCGCCAGGCCGGGCGCTACCTGCCGGAATATCGGGAACTGCGCGCCCGAACATCTTTTCTGGAACTTTGCAAGAATCCGGAGCAGGTCGCGGAACTCACCGTGGCTGCTGCCGAACGGATCGGGGCAGATGCCGCCATTATCTTTGCCGATCTTCTGCTGATCGCCGAACCCATGGGTTTCCGCCTTGAGTATGATAAAGCGGGCGGCCCCCGGCTGGCTCCGCCGTTGCGCTCGGCTGCCGAGGTGGATCGTCT
>JASHTR010000328.1 GCA_030040455.1 Terriglobia bacterium
CGTGCCATAGCGGCTCTTCCAGCCGAGGCCCATCTCCTCAATGGGCGCGCTCTCGGGCGCGGGGCCAACAAGCTTCGGATCGCCAGCACCGTGAGTTTTGCCAAAGCTGTGACCGCCTGCAATCAGCGCGACCGTTTCCTCGTCGTTCATTGCCATACGGCGGAACGTTTCGCGAATATCCCTGGCCGCGGCGAGGGGATCCGGCTTGCCGTTCGGCCCTTCCGGATTCACATAGATGAGACCCATCTGCACGGCAGCAAGCGGATTTTCGAGCTCCCGGTCGCCCGTGTAGCGCTTGTCGCCAAGCCAGGTGTCCTCCTTGCCCCAGTACACGGCTTCGTCGGGTTCCCACACGTCAGGTCGGCCGCCGCCAAAGCCGAACGTCTTGAAGCCCATCGATTCGAGCGCGACGTTGCCGGCAAGGACCATCAGGTCCCCCCAGGAGATTTTCCGGCCGTATTTCTGCTTGATCGGCCAAAGCAGCCGGCGTGCCTTGTCGAGGCTCGCGTTGTCCGGCCAGCTATTGAGGGGCGCGAAACGCTGTTGGCCGCTGCCGGCACCGCCCCGCCCATCGCCGATGCGGTACGTACCCGCGGCGTGCCACGCCATGCGAATGAGGAGTCCCCCGTAGTGGCCGAAATCCGCCGGCCACCAGTCTTGGCTGTCCGTCATCAGTGCATGGAGGTCCTTCTTCAACTCTTTGAAGTCGAGCGTCTCGAACTCTTCGGCGTAGTTGAAATCCTCGCCCATCGGATCGGATTGGGGCGAGTTCTGACGGAGAATCCTGAGGTTCAACTGGTTCGGCCACCAGTCGTTGTTCGACCTCATTCCGAGGTTCGTGGTCCCGTGTACGACCGGGCACTTAGTTTCGGTTGACATGATTTGCTCCTTCCTTCCGAGTAGTCAGAAATTGAGTTAAAAGAACTGTGGCGATCTGCGACCTCATTCTGGCTTTCCCATTCGCGGAAATCGCTGGCAGCCACGCTTGCTGACGCACGCCGGTCATCGGGCGCCCGCACTCCTTCAGAACCTAACGGGAAGCGTGCCGGGGAGCGCACTTCGTGCAAAGCCCCCGAAAAATGAGTTCGCATTCGCGAAGAATCCGTTTGCCGAGAGAACCCGAAGCGGGCCTGGGCACGTCGTACCACTCCAGGTCCTCAACATTGCCGCAGCGGTCGCAGACGAAGTGATGGTGCCGCATGCCTTTTGCATCGAATCGCGCAGCGCGTCCTTCGACCGCCACTTCACGCACCAAACCCGCCTGCACCAAGTCCCGCAGATTGTTATAAGTCGTGGCCCTTGAAGAGCGTGGATCCATGCGATTCACGGCTTCGAAGATTTCCGCAGCCGTGGGATGCCCGCTGCACTCCATCAAGAATGCCATCACCGCGTAGCGCTGCGGGGTGCACCGCAGCCCGCTGCCCTCTAAGGACCGCTTAATCGCCCCGGCGTCCATTAAGTAGTTAAACTATATCTAATATAATATTTTGTCAAGATTTCTGCCGAGCGGGTGGGCCACGCTTCGGCCCCGGTCAGGGCAAATGCTGTAGGACGGGTAGGGAGCGATGGCTGGAATTTTCAACGTAGTCACAAAGCCGCCTCTACCAGTTTTTCGGCGACTCGTCCGATGCAAGAGTCGGCTGAGGTTTCAGGATAGCATTAGGATTCACAATGAGCCACGCGAGGCCGCCGACAGCACACAGTGCGGCAGCGGTGATGAATGAGGCCGTCCAGCCGTAGGCACCAGCAATGGCGGGGGTAAGGGTAGCCGTCACAGCGCCGCCGATCTGTGCGCCCATGTTCATGAAACCGGATACCGAACCCGCGGAGGGACCTGCGATATCCGCCGTGACCGACCAATAGCAGCTCTGGCAGAGGTACTCCGCGCCTGCCCCGCCGGCCAGCACGATGCTGGCGAGGGCAGCGCTGTGCACGCTCGATCCCAGAGCAAGAAAAACGGCGGCCAGCCCCATGACCGCAAAAGAAAAGACGCAACGGCCCACCCGCTTCCCGCGCCATCGCGTCAGGGCGTCACTGATGATTCCGCCCAGCGGTGAGCCTGCCGCCATGGCAAGAAAAGGCAGCATCGCGTAGTCGGCGCTTGACTTCAGGTTCATTCCCCGCACCTTCGCCAGGTAAATAAAAAACCAGCTAAAGAAGATCCAGGATGCATAGCCGTAAGCGAAGTAGCTGCAGGTCACCCCCCACACGTCCTTGCTCTTCAAAATAGCTTTCCAGGGGACGAGCATTGCATGTGCGGAGGCATCGCCCGGGCCATCTCGCACCGCTTCTGGTTTTATTGTGAGTCCGCGCTGAATTTTTTCAAGCTCCTGCGAGGAGACGCGGTGGTGTTCGCCGGGCGTGTTGCGCGCGATGATGAACCAAACGGCTCCAACGATAATCCCGATGACGGCGCTGATCCAGAACGACGCGCGCCATCCCTGATGTAGCATGATGTAAGTGACCAGAGGCGGCGTCATGCCAGCGCCTATTCCAACGCCCGCGAAGATAAGGCCGTTGGCGATGCCGCGCTCCTCCGTGGGAATCCACTTGGAGATAAACTGGTTGGAAGCCGGAAACATGATGGCCTCGCCCGTTCCCAGAAGGAAACGGACGGCCACAAGGAGAAGCAGCGCTCCGGCAACGCCGACGGGAATGCTTGCCGTGAGCGCAGTAAAAATTCCCCACCAGATCACGGCCAGCGCAATCACACGCCGCGGACCCAGCCGGTCCGCAAGCCATCCGCCCGGGGTTTGAAAAATAGCGTAGCCGAGCAGGAAAGCGCTAAAAACCCAACCCAGTTGAACGTTCGTGAGATGGTATTCGCTCGCAATGGAGCTACCGGCGATGGAGATGTTGACGCGGTCGAGGAAGGCCACCGCACCGATGACAAACATCCAGAAAACAAGCAGCCACCGAACCTGGCTGCCGGGCTGGCGAGGCATTACGGAGACTCCTTACGCGACGGCCGGCAGGTTGCCGCAAAACCCTTGCAGCGTGTCATTCCGAATCAGCGGCGTACAACCGCCGCAATACAATTGACTTCAAGCAAAGAATGGCCGGGAACCCCGGCCACGGCGATGGTGGTGCGAGCCGGGCCGCCGTTTGGGAAATATGTTTTGAATACCTTATTCATGCCTCGATAGTCGTCCATGCTTGCAAGATAGACGGTAAGCTGAAGGATGCTCTCCATGGTGCCGCCACCCTGCTCCACGAGATGCTTAACGTTCTCCATCACCTTGTGCGTGTGGGTTTCAATATCGTTCTGATGCACCGCCCCTGCGTCATTGGCTCCCTGGCCCGAAATGTAGATAAGGCCATTATGGACGATCAGCGGCGTGATCATCTGTTTTCCGCTCGCGGGCTCGCCGTTGTAATTGAGCTTCCGCACTTCGTTGCGACGTGGCGCGGCGGAGGCATTTCCGCTAAAAGCAAGGCTTCCGGCTCCAAGCCCAAAAAGGGAAGCCAGGCCCATGCTAAATTTTCTGCGCGTGCTCAAATCGGTTGGCATCGTGTTTGCTCCTTAAAGAATGGAATTCGATTCTTAGGGGTCGCCACGGTTAATCGCTTTCTGATGGACCGTGGGTTTTTCCACCAGGTTCGAAAGCCCGCGGCCAGCAAAGGCACAGACCGTGGCTTGTATCTTTCCTTATCTGTCAGAAATTCTGTTAAAAACTCTCTGGGTTGAAGGCAACGGGTTCCGGGGAGGCCGACCGTGGCTGAGGCCCGACTCGGCATGTCCAGGGTCGAGAGCCTGGTGGGTAGATCGGCCCCCCGGCTTCTTCTCCCAGACCGAGGAGAATCGAAGGCCT
>JASHTR010000329.1 GCA_030040455.1 Terriglobia bacterium
GCAGACGAGTGCTGGCCGCGGCCGACCCTAGCTGAAGATAAAAGGCATACTTCGCGCCCCGATCGAATTGGTCCGGATGAAACTTTCCAGGGTCCATCACATTTCCAGACTCTTCCATAAATCATCACCTCGAACGAGTGTAGTGGGTCAGTTCTGATGCGGAGGCGGCTTTATGCCGCAACAAACTGGCAGGCTAAACCTGCCGCTACACATCAAACTGATCCACTACCCGAATTAGTAGTCATCCCTAAAAAATTAACTTTAATGCGAGTTGAATCTGACGGTTGTTGTTGGAGGTCGACGTAACCGTGCCGAAGGATGAGGTCCCGAAAGTGGCGTTGGGACTGCTGAAACTCGGCGTGTTGAAGAAATTGAAGAATTCGCCCCGAATCTGGAGCGTCCCCCTTTCCTTGATGGAGATGTTCTTAAAGAGACCCACATCGAAATCGTTCAAACCCGGGCCGAACAAAAGGTTCCGAGCCGTGTTGCCATAAGTGTATTGTGCTGGGTTCATGAAGTCACCCTGAATACAATCGGCAAGGTGGCCGGAGTGGCAACTGGTCGACGCTGAGCCGATGAGACTAGCCCTTTCGGTCCCCGAAGTTCCGGTGTTGGCGATGTCGCTCGCCACCGCGACCGAGAACGGAAACCCCGTCTGGAGGGTAATAATCCCATTGAGTTGCCAGCCGCCCAAACTGTTCCGCACAAAAGCGTTCCGCGATTGCTTAAAGAAGGGCAGAACATAGTTGTAGTCCATCACGAAGCGCTGGCGGACATCCCAGTTGGCGTTTCCATAATCTTCCTGCAAATCATAGGGGTTCATGACCGCTCCGTTATTCGAGTCGGAGCTCTCATCGAGGTCGTGGGACCATGTATAGGAAACCAGTAGCGTCGCACCATGGCTCATCCGCTGTGTTAGCACAACGTTCAGCGCGTCGTAGTTGCTGTATTCGATGTTGGTGATCGTGCGGATGGTGCCCCAGAGTTGGTTGGGCCGCCGCGCCTGAATGGGTCCAGGGCCCGGCATCGGGGTGTTGTTGTACCAGGAAGTGTCGAGGTGGTCGGCATGATTGCCCAGGTACTGAACGTCCAGCCCCGCGTTATGCCATAGCGCCCGCTCCACGTCAAAACTCCACTGGTTCATGCTGGAAGTCGGCATACCCCTTTGAGGATAAATCGTAATCACGTTCGTCGGCGGTGCTGGTGCGGCTGATGTAGAGGGGGTGGGGTCGCTTAAGGTAACGGTAGGAGCCAGAAGGTTCGTGTTTTGGTAATTGAACGCCGGTGAGAATGGCGGGTTGAGTTCCAAGAGCGTAAAATCATTCATGTGGTTGGGGTTGTAATAAATCCCAAAGCCCCCGCGTGCTACCCACTTATCCGTGATCCGGTAGGCAAAACCGAAGCGTGGCCCGAAGTTTGTATGGTCCGGGACTACCAGGGTGTAGCCGGGCTCAGGAGGGTGGGAAGGGATCAGTTGGGTATTCTCCGGGCTGTTCAAGAGGGTCGCGACTCCATTGACAGTGGTCAGTGCCGTGGGCAGGTCGTAACGCAAGCCAACGTTGAGCGTGAGCTTACGCGTAGCGTCCCACTTGTCCTGAACGAAGAACCCGTCGCGCCACTGATGGAAATCGCCTACGGCGTACGGTTCAGGCGTAGAATCACTCAAAGGGAGGCCCAGCAGGAAGTCTGCTGGAGCGAACCCCGAAAGGGCTCCAGTGAAGGAAAATGATCCCAGAGCCAGATTCACTGCCTCGCGGCTGATATGGAATTTATCCAAGTCAAATCCCGCCACGATGCTGTGGGTGCCGTGGAAGTAACTGAAGGTGTCGTCCCCCTCCCAGGTTTCGTCGTAGGTGGTCGAGGGGACCCCACTCGCTGTCCCTACGTAACCGCTGATGCTAATGGAGGGGATTCCGGGGTTGGTATTGGAAGGCGCGAAACCCGGTATACCCACGGTGGCGGCCAGGGTCTCGGCCGCCGGGTTCGAAAAGAAGTAGTTGCTCGAAACCACCACGGGCACCTGGTGGGCCAACCGTAAGTCGTTCACCATGGTAGGCGAAATGATCTGGGTATAACCAAGCACCACGTTGTTGTCGTGGTTCGGGGCCGGTTGCACTCCATACGGGTTTGCGGTGCCGTACAGCGGCGAATCCGTCACGTATGCCAGGCGGAAGAAGAGACGTGTCCTTTCGCCGAGGTTTTCATCGACCCGGTCTATGGTCTGATCCCAAAAATCATTCGACTGTAGGCTGTACCGATAGTTGTTGGTGATCCCCGGAAGGTTGGGCAGAGGGATGAAATTCTGAAGGACCAGGGCTTGCGGTGACTGATCCGCCGCAGGAATCACATTCCCGGCAAACGTGGGATTGCCGGGAAGCAAAGGATCGTGGATGGGGGTTGAGATGGCCGAGAAATCTCCCATCCGCATAGGAACAGTCTGCGTGGTCGTAAGCCCCGCCGTGCTCTGCACCTGGCGCATCCCTTCATAGCTGATCATGAAGAAAGTCTTGTTCTTCCCGTTGTAGAGCTTCGGAATCACCACGGGACCGCCCAGCTCCGCTCCAAATTGGTTGCGGTGGAAGGGAAGCTTGGGTTGATTAGGGTTTTCAAAAAATCCATATGCGTCGAAAGCGTCATTGCGGACGAACTCATAGGCGGTGCCATGCAACATGTTGGTTCCGTTTTTGCTCACCATGTTAATGTGCACACCCATATAGCCCCCGTATTGAGCGGGGTAGGTACCGGTCTGGACCTGGACCTCACTGATGCTATCGACGGAGGGGGGAAATTGGCTTTTCGAAATAAGGTTGTTCATGAGGCTGACGCCATCGAGCGTGATGTCGTTCTCCACTTCCCGCGTCCCCGCACCAATGAAGTCCGGCCCGGGGTCGGCCGCCGCGCTTGACTTAAACCCCAAGAGGACGCCGGGGATGGTGGTGGCGAGCATTTCCGCATTCCGGCCATTCAGGGGAAGGTCAGTGATCTGCACCGAGGATAGGGTCTGCCGGATGCTCGCCTCATCCGTGGCAATGGGAGGAGCGCCACCGGTCACGTTCACGGTTTGTGTAACCGCACCCACCTGAAGGGTAAAGTCCACGCGCACGGTGTGGTTCATTTCGACCACGACGTCGGTGTGTGTGGCAGCCTCAAATCCTTTCCCCGACGCTTTGACGGTGTACGTGCCCTCGCGAATGTAGGGGAAGGTGTAGTCACCATCAAGATTGGTTGTCGTACGGTACGTATCCTGTGTCCCGACGTTAACTGCAACCATTTCCACATTGGGGACAACGGCTCCGCTGCTATCAACCACTGTACCCACCAGCGAGGTCGTTGTTGCCAGTTGCGCAATAGCCTCGACGGCCAGGAAAAACACACAAATAAACACTCCACACGATTTAATTCTTTTCATAACTTCCTCCATCATTGAATCCGACTACCGTAACGATTCGCAGGACTTTCCACTGGTTGATCACCTCGTTGCTGCTATGGATCAAGGACGTGAACGACAAGTCTGCCCTATCACGTCATACTCCAGCCGACGTGATCGCTCGAGTTATGGAATAAACCCCGCCACCACGTTAAATGACCGGACGGAGAACATTAGCAGCCACAAAATTCCCCCTCGTTTCTGATTCTTGACGACTATTTCCTTTTCCTTTGACGCTCCCAGGAGCGGGCTTGTTTCCCCCGTCTTTGGCATGGCCGATGGCTTGGCGTATCCAATCCAAGTGGGATCTCTCGAAGAGGCCGAAGTTGTAATACGAAATGCCATTGCCTCCGCCCTTAAGGATGCTATTTGTTATCCGAATGACACCGCCAGCGTCTTCGGCATCGGGATGACCAGGCCGAATCGCAAAGTAAACGTTTACATTGCTGCCGGCTGCTTTGTGGATTGCACGAACCATTCCAGCAGCTTCCTGCGGATGCCGATTGTAGAAGAGGGTTTCAATGGCATCTGAGTTCTTCGCGAT
>JASHTR010000330.1 GCA_030040455.1 Terriglobia bacterium
GCAAAGGCAATCTCCCGTCCATTCGGAGAAAAGCGCGGCTGCGTATCCCAATTCCAGAAGGGCCCCGGCGGCACAGCGAGGCGCGCATTCTCACCCGAGATATCAGAGATCCAAATTGCCCCGTCGGCCATGTTCACGTAAGCCAGCGAATGGCCGTCGGGAGACCAGGTGGGATCGGCGGCGTTCAGGATTACGCGGCGGGGCGTTCCGCCGAGCGCCGGAATTTCCCAGATGTCCCAAATGCCCCAGTGATTGAGGCGCGCGTAGGCCAGCGTTGTGCCATCGGGCGACCAGCTTGGGGCTGAGTCGAGATTTGGATCGTCGGTGATTCGAACCAGATTGCCGCCCCGGATCAGGCCCACATAAAGGTTGAAATGGCCGTCGCGGTTGGAAACAAACGCCACCGAGCGACCGTCCGGCGAAATTGCCGGCTCGGCTTGCACGCCGGCAAAATTCGTGACCGCGCTGAAGTGCATTGGCGGCTGCGGCGCAAGCACGGCGAATTTCCAAACCGCCAGGCCCGAGATCAAAGCTCCCACAAGCAGACCCGCGAGCGCCCACGGCAGGACTCGCCGCCAAACCGGAGCCGCCGCCCCGGCCGATGCCACGAGCTCTTTCGCGACCCCGGAGAGAACTTCATCGAGCGAGATCCGGGCGTCGCCGATATCGCGCAAGCGCTGCCTGGGGTCTTCTTGCAAGCAGCGCTCCAGGAGAACGCGAACGTGGATGGGCGTGTGCTTCGGGAGCTTCGCCCAATCCGGCTCGTTCTTCAGCACCGCCGCCAGCGTCTCCGCGGTCGTCTCGCCGGGGAAGGCTCTTTTCCAGGTCAGCATCTCGTACCACACGCAACCGAACGCCCAGATATCGGCCCGGCGGTCCACTAGCTTGCCCTTCACCTGCTCGGGCGACATGTAGGCCGCGGTGCCCAGGAGCACGCCCGCCTGCGTGGCCATCTCGCTGATCGTCGGGGAATTGGCGGCGTCCGTTGAGCTCGCCTCGCTCTCGAGCACTTTCGCTAAGCCGAAATCGAGAATTTTTACGCAGTCGTCGCGCGAGACCTTGATGTTGGCAGGCTTCAGGTCGCGGTGCACGACGCCGCGCTCGTGGGCGTATTCGAGCGCCTCTGCGATTTGCCGCGCCATCGGCAAAGCTTCGTCGATGGGAATCGGGCCTTGACGAATGCGGTCAGCCAGTGTGGGGCCTTCGGCCAATTCCATCACCAGCGCGTCGGCGGATTCCCAGTCTTCAACGCCGTAAACGGCGGCGATATTCGGATGATTGAGCGAAGCGATAAGCTTGGCTTCGCGCCGAAAGCGCGCCTTGCGCTCGGCGTTTTGCGCGAACGAAGCCGGCAAGACCTTGATTGCGACGTCGCGATCAAGCCTCACGTCGCGGGCGCGAAAAACTTCCCCCATTCCGCCCGCGCCCAGCGGCGAGAGGATTTCATAGGTGCCGAGTTTCGTCCCTTCCTGAAGTCTCATGTATTGCTGAGAAGCTGTGAATAAATCCCCCCAGCATGTCATCCTGAGCGTTAGCGCCCGTTAGCGCCATTTAGCGAAGGATCGCGGCATTTGTCCTCAATAAAATACCGGGATGCTTCGCGGAGTTTACCCTGAGCTCCTTCGCGGAGTTCACCGTGAGCCTCTTCGCGGAGCCTGCCCTGAGCTCCTTCGCTACGCTCAGGACCGTTCGAAGCGGAGCGAGCGGGCTCAGCATGACAGACCCAACTTATTCACATGGCTTGAGATTATACACCCCGGCGCGGGCCGTCTGTCCGGCTTTCGTCCCTCTGGCTATACTGAGCGACATAAGTCCGCGATGTTCGATCGCTGAGGTTGGAGCTTACTTCTTGTAATAGTCCGCATTCACCTGAGTGTAGTGCCTCCACTTCTCAGGCAGATCCTCCTTCGGGAAGATTGCGGAAACAGGGCAGACCGGCACACAGGCGCCACAGTCGATGCATTCGTCGAGATCGATATAGAGCTGCGGAGCCTCCGCAAAGTCAGCCTCGTCTTTTCGCGGATGAATGCAATCGACGGGACAAACGTCCACGCACGCCGTGTCTTTCACTCCGATGCAAGGCTCCGCAATCACGTAAGCCATGGGTTCTCCTCCAGAAAAGCCTTCGCGCTCAGTATGTGCAACGTGCGAGAAGGGAACAATGACTTAAGTCATCACGTTTTTTAATGAACGAATGGCAGTAGCGGAGCCAGACAATACGGGAGAAGGGAATGCGGTCACTTTGCCGACGAGGTTAGAGGCACTGGCAGAGCGGGTCTTCTGCGGCGGGAACTCAAAAACGCGAGCAGATCGGAGAGCTGTTGTTGCGTGATGTTGCCATTGTATGACGGCATATTCTGCGCGCCGCTATAAATGCGCGTCTCCATTTGCTCCGGCGTCATCCGGTCGCCAGCGTAAGTGAGGTCCGGTCCACGGACGCCGCCGTAGCCGGAAATCTTATGGCAGAATTCACATCCCTTATCACGGAAAACCTTCGCCCCATCGGCGACAGGGCCGATGGTCACTCCTACGACCGAGGCGGGCAGCGGTGGGGCATTCATACGAGGCGACCACGGGGCGACGTGACCCACGGTTCCATAATAGGCAATCATAAACACGATGAAGGCGACAATCCCGAAGGCCCAAGGACGTTTGAAAGGGCTGCGCTCGCCTTTATAAGCCACCAGCGGCAGCAGAATCAGGACCACAATCAGAATGACGGGCCCGAGGATGATTACATAGTTTTCCGACCAGCGCGGAATCAAGGATAGAACCGCGTAATACCACAGGAA
>JASHTR010000331.1 GCA_030040455.1 Terriglobia bacterium
GTGAGGCTTTTTGCTTGTTAACCAATTTCCGCACCCTCACAGCGCAGCGCCTGCACCACCCGTCCGCAGACCTCCTCTGAAAGCCCGGCATTCACGGAAATCCGCAGGCGGGCACCGCCTGGCGGAACGGCAGGCGGCCGGATGGCGCGAATGGCAAATCCTCGGCGGCGGAGGCTCTCCGCGGCGCTGAGGGCCCGCTGGTTCGAGCCGAGCAGCACCGGGATGATTTGCGAAACCGAATGGCCACAATCAAAGTCCGCGTCGCGCAGCCGCGCGCGAAGTGAGGTGGCAAGCGAAAGAACTCGCTCGCGCCGGTCGTTCGCTTCCCGGGCCAATTTTAAGGCGGCGCGGATTTGAGCTGCCAGATAGGGCGGTGCCGCGGTGGAAAAGATGAAAGTGCGCGCGCGGTTCACGAGGTATTGCTTCAACGTCTCCGATCCGGCGACAAAAGCTCCGGCGCTGGCCAGCGCTTTGCCGCAGGTGTAAATGGAGGCGACGACCGAGCGTTCGAGGCCGGCCTCCGCGACCCATCCCTTGCCCTCCGGGCCAAAGACGCCCGTGGCGTGCGCCTCATCGACAATCAGCGCGGCACCGTGCTTTTGCGCTAGCTCCGCAAGCTCGAGGAGCGGCGCGCGGTCACCTTCCATGCTGAAGATGCTTTCTACCACAATGAACTTTTCGCATCGCTCCGGCGCTGAGCGCCGCAGGCGATCTTCCAGGAAATTCAAATCGAGATGGGGGAAGATCACTTTGCGCGCGCGAGAGAGCCGGATGCCATCGATAAGGCTTGCGTGGTTGGATTCGTCTGAAAAAATAATATCTCCCTTACGCGCGAGCGTGCTGAGCACCCCCACGTTGGCGGCATACCCGGAGCTGAAAAAAAGAGCTGCCTCCGCGCCTACAAACCGTGCGAACTCTTCTTCCAGCTCTTCCCAGGCGGTATCATTACCGGAAAGCAGCCGCGACCCGGTGGAAGCCACGGCGGCGCCGGCTTCGATGGCTTCTATCAGCGCTCGCTTCAATTTCGCGTCTTGTGCGAGCGCAAGATAGTCATTGGAGCAAAGGCTGATGCCTGTTCTTCGAGAGAGCGAGCGCAATTGGGAGCAAGCTTCGAGCGATGCAAGGTCAGCGGCGAGGCGCGAGAGGGTTGGCGGGGTCGGGCGCTCAAGCACGGCTCATCGCTCTCAGGCCAAGCTCGCGAAAGAGGAGGTCGTCTTCATCACGGCCAGGGTTGGGAGTGGTGAGCAACTTCTCGCCAAAAAAGATGGAATTAGCCCCGGCCATGAAGCAGAAGGCGGCCGCTTCCCGCGTCAACGAGCGGCGGCCGGCGCTCAGGCGCACCATCGCCGCCGGCATCAGCACGCGCGCGGTGGCGATGGTGCGCGCGAGCGTCAGCGGGTCAAGCGAAGCCGTCGTGCCGAGCGGCGTTCCTTCGACACGCACCAGAAGGTTGATGGGAACGCTTTCAGGATGAGGATTCATGCGCGCAAGCTCGAAGAGCAGCCCGGCACGGTCCGCGTCCGATTCGCCCATGCCGATGATGCCGCCACAGCAGACAGAAATGCCAGCGTCGCGGACGTGCCGGAGCGTTCGCAGCCGATCTTCGTAACGGCGTGTGGTGATGATCCTGCCGTAGTATTCGGGCGAGGTGTCCAGGTTGTGGTTGTAGGCCGTGAGCCCCGCCTCCGCAAGCCGCCCGGCCTGCCGCGCGGTGATCATGCCCAGCGTGCAGCAGACTTCCATGCCCAGCGCGGCCACACTGCGGACCATCTCGAGGACGTTTTCGAAATCCTTGCCATCGCGCACCTCGCGCCATGCCGCTCCCATGCAGAAGCGCGTGGCCCCTTCCTTCCGCGCTTTCTCTGCCGCGCGGCACACTTCCGCCACAGGCATCAGCGAGCCCGACCTCACTTCAGTATGGTAGTGAGCGCTCTGCGGGCAGTAGGCGCAATCCTCCGGACATCCGCCCGTTTTGATCGAAAGCAGGCGACAAAGCTGGACGTCGCCGGGCTTGTGGAACTGGCGATGAACCTGCTGCGCCTGGTAGACAAGCTCCAGCAGCGGCTGATGGTAAATGGATTCAACTTCCGCGCGCGTCCAGTCGTGACGCACTACATAGCAGCAATCGGTTGCCAATGGAACGCTCTCCTTAACTTCGAACATCTCACGCTGAGCCCTTCATTGTCATTCTGACGCCAATCGGAGCGAAGCGGAAGGATCCCTGTATTCTAAAGTTAAGCGTAACACAGTGATTCTCCACGGTGCTTACCACGAGCACAGGGTCACGTCAAAGTCGCGTCGGTATGGAGTGCGGGAGCTTGCTCCCGCTTTCCGAGCCGGAAGCTTGCTTCCGGCGCTGGAGGTTCTACATTATTCCGAGCCGGAATCATGCCCTCAAGCGGCTTTGCCGCCTGACTTGCGGAAAGGCTCGGCCTTTCCCAACCCCGGCCTTTTCCACCTTCACCACAAGGCTCTGCCTTGTGTTTCCTCGCTTACCGCGCCCTCCGCCAAACAATTTTCTCCACATCCACCCGCAGCGGTTCCTCTTCACCCGGTTGCCCCAACCACCATCGTGAACTCGACCAACGGTAATCTTCCGCCCGAGAGGCCAGACCTCCCCGCACTGGGTTTTGAAAAGGGCAAAACCCCACGAACGATGCACCTCCTCCAGGGCTCGACAGGCCACGCTCTTCAGAGCCTCGGTCCGAAAGACGATTCCGGGCCATGGTGGTGATGAAAAGGCAGGATGTATCCTTGTTGATCGTTGTCATGGCAGGAGGCCGACCGAGGCGCAGCCTCGGCCCTGAATATCATACAGCCCGACTACGGAAAGGCCCAGCCTTTCCGCAAGTCATGTGGCAGAGCCACTCCTGGTCACCCGCGTCAGCTAAGGTAATACCACTCCCCTACCCCAAGTCAACCGCGTGACTTCAGTAATGAAAACGCGCGTGGAGCTCGAAGTAAAATTCGCGCGGATCGACGTCATGCGCGCCGCTAAAGGTGTTGCTGTCATCAAGCAGGAAGCGAGCATTGGCAAGGCTCAGCGTGTTGACGCCGAGCGAAAAACGCTCGTCGCACAACTCCAAATGCTGCTTGTGACTCCGCCCGGCTCCTGGTACGCTGGCAAGCGCGGTTGGTGCGGCGATGTCCCTTCGCCCCGCTCAGGGCGGTTGAGGACATCGCTGCTCCAGCGTGGGAGGAAAGAAAGTGAAAAAGAGGGTTCTGATCGTTTTGTTTGCTTTTTTGCTATGTGCACACATCAAGGCGTGGGCGCAGCTCATTTCCATCACGGGCGCTCCGGAGAATAGCGGCTTTAACGCAGGCTCAACAGCCACGATTCGAGCTGCCCTGGAAGGACTGCCCGTTGCCGGCACCGCCGACCGCTATTCCCTGAATGCGGAAATCTGGTATGCGGGGTCGCCTTCGCGGGTGAGCGTTCCGATGAATTCTCAGGGAGCATCGTGGGAGGGGGGCGCGCTCTATCTCGGTGAATGGAAGATCCCCGCCGACGCTCCCACTGGCCTCTACCGCGTCGCCGTTCAGGTGAAAGATGCCTCCACCGGCAATGTCGTCGTCACCGAGCGGCTGCGAAGCTTTGCGGTTTACCGTAAACTTGCCCGGATTGTCAGCGTCACCCTTGACAAAACGTTCTATTCGGTCGGCGAGCGGATCCAGTGTGAGATTACTTTAGAAAATCTTTCGAGTCATCCGCTTGAAGGCTTGCGGGTGGAATTTTCCAATCCAAACTATCCCTGGATTGCCACTTTCTCCACCGAGGCCAGCCTCTCGGGGAAGAAGGAGGTAAGCCCGATTCTCGCGTTGAAGGTTCTTCGTAACGATTTATCATTGCCTGCCCTTAGCCGGGTCACGATTCCGATGACGCCTGCCGGAACGGCCACATTTTTACAGGGTGCCGAGCGAGCCATGCTCGGCGCGGGCGCGCCGCCGCGACACGATAAGCTTCCACCCCCGGAAGTCGACCGTTATACGGTGGCGCTTTGGAACCACGATCGGACGGTCCTTTACGACATGCAGTTTTCTCCCATCGCCATCGTCCGCGCCGCCGGCCGCGACTTGCCCATACCCTATAGCGATAGTTATCCCCATCCGTATAACGATGAGATTGACTTCACAAAATACCGCGAATTCTACGCGCCGGGAGAGATTTCACGCTCCATCTCGCTCGCCGGCTCGCGCACGCTTTACCAGCCAGGAGACGTCGTCCAGTTGAATGCAACCTTTTTGGAGCCGATACCCGACGAATCCCCGTTGGTCGTGACCGTGCGAGACCAACAGGGCAGGATGGTTTGGCATGGTCTTCCCTTAGTCAAAATTACTCCGACGCCTTCAAGGAAACAACGGCTGCGCACCTGGGCGGTTCCGGCCTCGATGGAGCCGGGTGTTTACACGGTGAGGCTCGCAGAGCGCAATTCCCAGGGCGCCGATGTGGCTGCAGCCCGCATGGAGATCGCCGTCAACAAATTGCCATCTTCGCTAATGGTCTTTTGCCCGCATGAGGACGACGAGCTCCCCTGGGCGGGTCTCATCCGGGCGGCTGTCGAAGCCGGAATTCCCGTGCACGTTGTCTTTTTTACGGGAGGCGACGTTGGAGAATGCGAGCGATATTACGGAAAGCCCTGCGGCCCGAACGAGGCGCGCGAGTTTGGCATGGTGCGCATGGAAGAGAGCCGCGAGGCGCTCGAGCATATCGGCCTTCCACGAAGCCAGCTCATCTTCTTGGGGCTTCCTGACGGCGGCTCCGAGGAAATCTGGTTTCGGCACATTCACGCCTCAAATCCCTTCCTCTCGGTCTATCTGGCATGTGATCATGCGCCCTACGAAAACATCCTCGAGCCGAACCTTCCCTATGCGCGCGACCCGGTGATTGACCTCGTCAAGAAACTCCTTACGGAATATCATCCCGCCCTGATTGCCACTCCTCATCCCGACGAGCGGCACGTTGACCATCGCACGGCCAATTGGTTTGTCATTAAAGCCTGCCAGGAGCTCTTGCATCAGGATCAGATCGACCCGCAAACCGTCGTCCTGGCGGACCAGGTTTACGGCGCCGGCGGTTTCAGGCCTGCTCCTTATCAGTATCAGCGGTGGGTGGTTTACCTGAGCGGTGAAGCGGCAGCATTGAAGCAGGAGATGAGCTGGATCTATCAGTCGCAGGATGGCAACCTGTCAGAGGTCGAGAAAAGGACCTATGATGAGCTTCCCCGCGAAGAAATCCACTATCGCATTGTGGATTGGCAGCAGCACGAAGGGTGGAACGAGCAGCCATAGAATGTTGTGGCTATGCTATTCTTGAAAACGACCAGCTATGCCGGAAAACCAGCGTCGTCGAATCCTGAGCGGGATGCGCCCTACGGGACGGCTGCATCTCGGCAACCTGGTGGGCGCCCTTCAAAACTGGATCGAGCTTCAGGAACAGTACGAGTGCCACTATTTCGTGGCCGATTGGCACATGCTGACCACCCATTACGCGGAAGTCAGCGAGCTCCAGAGCGACATTCAGGAAATGGTTACGGACTGGCTGGCCGCGGGCCTTGACCCGTCAAAAGCGACTTTCTTTATCCAGTCGCGCCTGCCCGAGCACGCCGAACTTCATCTGCTCTTCTCCATGATCGCGCCGCTCGGATGGCTCGAGCGCGTGCCAAGCTACAAGGAGCAGATGGATAACCTCGAAGGTCGCGATCTCAACACCTACGGCTTTTTGGGCTACCCGTTGCTTCAGGCGGCCGATATCCTGATGTACAAAGCGGACGGTGTCCCCGTGGGCGAAGATCAGGTGCCCCACGTCGAGCTGACGCGCGAAATTGCCCGGCGGTTCAACCATCTTTATCGCAAAGTTTTCCCTGAGCCACAGGCGTTGTTGACGCACGCCCCCCGCCTACCGGGCACGGACGGCAGGAAGATGTCAAAAAGCTATGGGAACGCAATCTTCCTCTCGGACCCTCCCGCCGTGGTTTCCAAAAAAGTCGCTGGCATGATGACGGATCCTGCTCGCAAGCGGCGGTGGGATAAAGGCAACCCGGACGTTTGTCCGGTGTTCGATTTTCATAAGATTTTTTCTCCGCCGGAAGTTGTCGAGCGAGTGAACCGCGAGTGTCGGACGGCGGAGATTGGCTGCGTCGAGTGCAAAAAGTTGGTAACCGGCCAGCTCAACCAGTTTCTTGCGCCCATTCAGAACCGGCGTCGCCAGCTTGAGCAAAATCCGGAGCAGGTTTGGCAAGTGCTGGAAGAGGGAACGTGCAAGGCCCGCCAGGTGGCGCAGGCAACGATGCAAGAAGCGCGGGCAGCCATGAACCTGACGCATTGATTTAGATGACGGACGAGCACAACCCATCTCCAGCCGCCCCACTGGAGAATCGCTTGCAGGAACAAGTTCTCGTTCCTGCTGCCGAAGGCGCTCCTCTGCTCAAGCTCAAAATCTATGAGGGTCCGCTCGACCTGCTGCTCGACCTGATCCGCAAGCAGAAGATCAACATTTACGATATTCCGATCGCTCAAATCACCGGCCAGTATCTGGCCTATCTGCGCCTGTTGGAAGATATGAACATTGATGTGGCGGGGGAGTTTATTTTTATGGCGGCCACCTTGATTTACATCAAGTCCCGGACGCTGCTTCCGCCGGACCCTGAAGCGCCGCCGGAAGAGCAGGAAGACCCACGCAAGGATTTGGTGCATCGGCTCCTCGAACACGAGCAGTTTAAGAATGCCGCGCAGATGCTGCAATCGAAACGCGTGGTCGAGGAAGCCACATGGTCGCAGCCGGGCATTGGAGAATTCCTGGAGGCTGAGGACGAACCGGGCTTTGCCGTTTCGGTGTTTGACCTTATTGCTGCCTTTCGTGAAACCATCGAGCGCGCCAAAAAGCGCCCGCCGCTTCGCGTGGAACGCGAGGAGATAACGGTGAAGGCGATGGTGGAACACATCCGAGCGGTGCTTCTGGCTCATCCGCATCCGATGCGATTGGACGACCTGATGGCCGGCTATACAACGCGCCCGCCGCTCATTGCCATGATTCTGGCGCTACTTGAGATGGTGAGAATTCGCGCCATCCTGCTCCGGCAAAAGGAGCTGTTCGGTCCGGTAACGATCCATCGCAATAAGCGCTTCGCAGACATCCTGGCCAGCATGGATGCCGGGACGATTGAAGCAAGCTTTAGTGAAGGGAATGAGGACAGTGGATGATGCAATGCTGAAAGCTCTGGTCGAAGGCATTATCTATGTGGCGCCGGAACCCGTCACCGTGGATGCCATCGCAAAATGCCTTGACGGTGAGACTCGTGAACGGATAAAAACCACCGTCGAAGCGTTGGTGGCGGAATATGACCGCCCGGAGCATGGCATTTGTATCCGGCAGGTTGCCAGCGGATATAAGTTTTCTTCCAAGGCCGAGCACCACGAAGTGTTCCGCTGCTTTGTGAAAAGCCTCAAGCCGCCCATCCGCCTGTCAAAGCCCGCCTTGGAAACCCTGGCCGTCATCGCTTACCGACAACCGGTGACGCTGCCCGAGATTGAAGAGGTTCGAGGCGTCGATTGCGGCGGCGTAACCCATACGCTGATGGAAAAGAAGCTGGTGGTCACGGCGGGCCGCAAAAATGTGGTCGGACGCCCTGTTCTTTATAGAACCTCGCGTGATTTCCTCATCCACTTCGGCCTGAAAGACATTGGCGAATTGCCCAGCCTGCGTGAGTTTGAGGAATTGGCGCGCCAGGCGCTGGGCCCGGAGCTTCTCCTGCCGCACGAGGGGTAGTGGGTCCATGGGGATGGGTAGTGGCGAGTTTGCATCGCCATAGGGCAGCGTAAAGGCCGCCTCTACATCAAACGGGCTCACGATCTCACGAGGCGGGAAGTTGACATACATCTGTTGCGGGGTATACAAGTAGCACATGCCTGAACTGCGCCAAAGGTGGCTCCCATTTTCAGGATTAGAATTCCCGGTAAGTGCACGCGGCCCGGCTTATGGAGAACGTCATGCGCTTTATCAACGGTATCGGCATAAGCTGGTGATTAATCCTGATTTGACGCGCGCCTTAGTGTCTTTTCAGGGCAATAAATCTGCCCCATTTTACCGATGGTTTAAGTACAAAGAAGCTTTCTCATCTGAATTCATCACGTACATCCTGGATCACTTTCAAGTTCATAGCGGCAAAAAATGGAGCGTATTGGATCCTTTTGCTGGTGTGGGGACAACACTAACCTCCGCCACGAAGGCGGGCGGCCAGGCCACAGGTATCGAACGGCTTCCGGTGGGAATTGCTGTAATGAACGCCAGACTTAAAGCGGACCTTGTCAGCATCGTGAGATTTAGGCAAACCTTAGCCAGACTAAGGAACGAGTGCATCCATAATGATCGGCCACAACAGTACTTATTTCCACACTTAAAAATCACGCAAAAAGCGTTTTCTCCTGAAACTGAGAAGGGGATGAGCGTCTATCACGGCTTTGTAGAAACAATTGACAATCCCGATGTCCGGTTTCTTTTCCGGTTTGCTCTACTCGCTGTACTCGAAGAAACCAGCTTTACCAGGAAAGACGGACAATATCTAAGATGGGATTATCGATCCGGAAAAAGTGTGGAATCCAGATTCGATAAGGGAGCGATCACGGAATTTTGGCTGGCAATCAACCGTAAGCTGGAAATGATGCTGGAAGACATCGAGCACAGGGACGGCGGCCGGTTCTCATCGAATGCCACAATTATTGAAGGTTCCTGCCTGTCAGAACTCCTCCGATTCTCCGAGGAATCTTTCGACCTCGTTGTCACGTCTCCTCCTTATTGTAATCGATACGATTACACCCGAACTTACGCGCTCGAGCTTGCCTGTTTGGGCTACAGCGAAGCACAGGTGAAGAGTCTAAGGCAGGCCTTGCTGTCGGCCACGGTTGAGAACAAGTCGAAGCGGGCGCGATTGGCCAAGTTGTACAAGTCGCTGGACAGGGAGAGCTTTTATGACCAGATGGAGGAGTGTTTTGAGCGGCAAGGAGCTTTAAGAGAGGTTTTGAGTGTACTAAGGAACGCTCGGGATCTTGGTATGTTGAACAACAACAATGTCCCGGCAATGGTTGAACACTACTTTTTTGAGATGAATCTTGTTGTGCACGAACTCGCGCGGATTCTATCCCCGGGTGGACATATTGTCATGGTCAACGACAATGTTCAATATTTCGGCGAAGAGGTGCCCGTTGATCTTATTTTGTCTGAGTTCGCGCTGCATGCCGGCTTGAAAGTAGACCGAATTTGGGTTCTGCCCCGTGGGAAAGGAAATAGCAGTCAACAGATGGGTGTCCATGGCCGGAATGAAATTCGGAAATGTGTTTACGTCTGGTCGAAGTAGCCCGCGTAGCTCCACCCCAAATGTCAGACCCTAACTCATATACTCACGAGCTCAATTTAACCAAATCCTTGCTGATTGTTACGGCCCTCCAGAAGAAGGAAGATCTTCGAGCAATTCGCTACATCCGCAGGCATCAAGGGCGTCTCGTATGGGAACCATTGGCAAGGCTGATGATCGATAAGCAGGTATGGGATTACGCGATTGAACGGCAGGGGTACGATCCCCGGCTTGTATTCTGTCACCCGGACATATTGCTCTCCAGACCCGCGACCAGCCTCTACTATCGCGCGCTGTGCGGTCTTTCCCTGAAGGCCGCCCGGTCGTACTTTGGTTCAGTCGAATCGTTGGAGGCCGAAAAGACAGGTGCGCGCCTGACGAAGGACAAAGCCTTTAAAATGGCGCGAGGTTACAACACATTCATCTGCTCGGTGGTGAAGAATTCGACGGATTGGACGCTTGAAAACGGCCATCGGACGATCCTTGCCACATTAGGGATTACCCTCGATGGGAAGATGCGAAATCGGGTTGGGAAAATAGCGGAGGATCGAATCCGCAGGTTAATTCTCAATTGGCTAATTGAAAAAGATTTGGTTACCGCCCCGCGCTTATCTAAAGAAGACTTGCAGACTGCCGAACATATTCCACGAGTCTATGAGTTGCGGCAAGGCGTCACGATGCGTTTTGGTTCTGACCCGGATGTCGAGTTTACACAAAACGATCAGGCTCTGGCGGTCATTGAAATCAAGGGTGGTATCGATCCGGCGGGTGCTTTGGAACGCTATGGCGCTGCGACTAAATCCTTTCAACACGCAGTGGACAGAAGCCCAAGGTGCCGCAATTTCTATCTTGGGGCGGTCTATACTTCCGAGCTCCACCGCCGAATCAAAGCTGATCGTCTTGTGGAAAAATCTTTTGATGTCGTAGAGGTTCTCCAATCATCTGAGAAACGAAGGCAATTTTTTGACGAGCTGTTTCACCATGTTCTTCGCCTCGTTTAATTATTCCCTGCCGCACTTGGGCGGTTTTGTTGGTTTTTTCCAGATTTCAGGATGTTGATTCTTGCATTGCGCACGTCACGCATCGTAACTAACCGATCTGCAGTTTTGGGACTTGGATGTAACCATGCAGGAGCGCTTGCAAAAGATTATCGCCGCGGCGGGGGTGACTTCGCGGCGCAAGGCGGAAGAGCTCATCCGCCAGGGGCTCGTGTCGCTAAATGGCCGCACGGTGACGGAGCTTGGCGCCAAGGCAGACGCGATAAAAGACCATATTCGTGTCAGTGGAAAGATGCTGAAGCCTGCCGGGAAACGCATCCACATTCTTCTCAACAAGCCCGGGGGTTACGTCTCAACCGTAAGCGATCCGGAAGGGCGCCCCACCGTGGTTTCATTGCTCAACCAGCGAGGAATTCACGCCAGGGTATATCCTGTGGGGAGATTGGATTATGACTCTTCCGGCGTGATCCTGATGACCAACGATGGCGAGCTGGCTAGCCATTTGATGTCGCGCGCCTCGGCGGTGCCCCGCACCTATCATGTAAAGGTGGAAGGAACGCCGGATGCGAAGGCTCTCCGCCAGATTCAAACCGGCATCGTGTTGGACGGACGGAAAACGAGGCCCGCCACGGTGCGCCCTCTCGGCGAGCTCCAGAAGTGCTGGTATGAAATCACACTGGTGGAGGGGCGGTATC
>JASHTR010000332.1 GCA_030040455.1 Terriglobia bacterium
GGTACGCCACATGAAACTGCCCTGGAAGGTAAAGCCCTACGGCTCGGGAGGAAAAAGTAATCTCTTTTTTACCGTCCTTTTCAAGCAAGACGGCGGCACTCAGGCAATTGTCCTGCGGGTTCTGCCGGATGAGATGCGGCCCTACCTTGCCCAAATTGAGCTGAGCACCGGAAAACGAATCGTCGTGTGGGACTATCGGGGATATGATTGATTGGACTTTGTAGCACAGCCTTCCTATTCCACCGCTGCGGCTTTTCACTCCTTTCGCGCCAACCAGGCAACTTGGGTCCTGCACAGACCGCAGCCCAAGGGTGCGCCATTGCTCATTGATGCGTGGGCCTCCCCGGGAAGTTCAGCAAATCGAAATAGCCGAGGCGCGTCCTCACCCTGAGCTTTGGCTCCTGGACTCGAACCTTAATCTGATGAAAGCCTGCTTCCCCGAGCGTGCTGGGAACGTAAGCCACCATGTACTGGCTATTGACCTCCAGCGCAATGTGGGTAAGTTGCTTTTGAAGATCGCTCGCGCTCCAATGGGTGTACGTCCTGCCACCGGTATCGCGGGCATAGGTCTCGAGCAGGTTCCTGATGGGAATCATGCCGCGTGCGGTATCCCGTGCATGGGAGAGTAAAGGCAAGGCCTGGATATTCATCGGGTCGTTGTAAGTCTGGACGGAGGTTGGGGTTTGCGGCATGCCGGCTGGTCCCGGCAAGGCCATGTTTTGCTCCTGAGGCGTCATCCACTGGGGATCCTGCTGGTTGTGGAGCAGCGCCTGAAGGCGGCTGAATTGCAAGCCGTAAATGGTGATTTCGGCGTCCGTGGCCGCGTGGATAATTTCTGCCCGGCTGGTTTCGCTACCGCGGTCCATTCCCTCCGAGAAGACAATGACGACCCGGCGTTCGTCCACCGGGCGGTGCGCCAGCATCATCAGAGCCCGTGCCAGCGCGTCGTTCAGCCGCGCCTTGCCGCCATCGACCTTTACATGCTGAAGCGTCTGGGCAAGCACGTTGGGGTCGTTGGTGAATTTCTGCGCCACCTGGACGGCGTCATCAAAGCAGATGACCGCGGCTTCGCCCTTCTTTCCCACCAGCAGGCCTGAAAAAAGCGAGCCCAGGGAATGCACCTGGTCGAGCATCGGCGCAACATCTTGATTGTTTTGAATCAGGATCACGACCGCTACCGGGTTCATGGCCAGCCCGAACCTTGTAATTTGCTGAGGCACCCCGTTGTCAAACACGAGAAAATCGCTCTCGCTAAGATTTTGAACGAACTCGCCGGAGGGGCTAATGACCGTAACCGGGGTCTCGACGAGAGAGGACTGGATGTGAATGCTGGCAAGGTCCTTCGCAGACGGGACGTTTGCGTCCGGATCCGGCTGGCGCGTTGTAAGTTTGGGCGGGGGTTGATCGGGGTTATGTATCCCGGCCGCTGCACCCTGCGCGAACATCGGCCGGGAAAGGGTAGCTGGAATAAGCACAACCGCAAGAAGCGGGATGAGCTTCCATGCTGCTACGTGGGTTTTTCCCTTCCGCCGCATAAGGTGCTCTTCCTTTACACTCAATTGGATGATAAACCAAAGCCTTTCGTTTTCCTACCCTCATCGGGAAGGCACCGACTCAGAAATGTGAAAAAATTAACTTCCTCTCGCAAAGACGCCAGGATTAAGTTGAAAGTTCAATGTCGAGAGTCGAAAGTTTATAAGGATAAATCCTTTAACTTCTGACTTTTGACTTTCAACCCGGTTTTTAGCTTCGCGCGAGGGTTTTTGCCTATCTTCTAATTTTTCCACACCTTTTTAGTCGTGGGAGACCCGCCGGATTTTCGCTCCCACGCGACTCAGCTTTTCCTCAATGCGTTCGTACCCACGGTCAATGTGATAGACGCGGTCAATAGTGGTTTCTCCGGAAGCGGCGAGGCCGGCGAGCACCAGGGAGGCGCTGGCCCGCAAATCCGACGCCTGAACCGGCGCGCCGCTGAGGGGGGTTTTCCCCCGCACTACGGCGCGCCGGCCTTCAATGGCAATATCCGCCCCCATGCGCGCAAGCTCAAGCGCGTGACCGTAGCGGCTTTCAAAGATCGTTTCGGTGATTACGGAAGAGCCTTCTGCCTGCGTGGTCACCGCCATATATTGCGCCTGCATGTCGGTTGGAAAGCCGGGATATTCCTTGGTGGTCACATCCGCGGCGCGAAGTGTTTCCGCGCCCTCGACTTCAATTTCATTTGCACCGCAGGTGGTAATCTTTACGCCGAGCTCCTGGAGCTTTGCGCTGACGGCACCCAAGTGCGCGGGCTCGAGGTGATCGAGAGTCAAGCGCCCGCGGCTGATGCCAGCGGCAGCCATAAACGTGGCCGCCTCGATGCGGTCGGGAACGATCCAATGCTCGGCCCCCTGAAGCGAGCTGACCCCCTCGATCGAGAGACGTGGCGTGCCTTCACCCTCGATTTTTGCGCCCATCTTTTTGAGGAGGCGGGCAAGGTCTTCGACTTCAGGCTCGCCGGCGGCATTCTCGATTACGGTTTCGCCT
>JASHTR010000333.1 GCA_030040455.1 Terriglobia bacterium
CGCGCTGTAACTGAGAAAATCTTGAATGTATTGTCGCAGGCGGGAACAGTTATACTGCGACTCACGGAGGATTTGCTGCTGGCGGTCATTGAGCTCGCCGGGCTTCCTCGTTAGTAGGAGATCAACATAGCCGGCAATGATTGCCAGCGGTGTTTTCAATTGATGGGCTGCCGTGCCCAAGGCCACGGTTCGCTGGCGATTTTCCTCTTGTAATTGCTGGTACGCTTCAAGCAGTTCCAGATAGCCCGACGGAGGTGGCAACTCGCCCGGGGAAGTGCGCCCGTTCTCAACGTTGCGAGATGGTGCCGCCTCAATCGGGCGCTTACCTAAGTTGTCCTCACGGTCTTTGATCATTGGTTGGTGAACCAAACCCCAGCGTTCTATCCTGTGACTCTCCACCCGATTCAGAGTAAGCTGTCACCTCCTGCAAAGTTTATTTAGTACACTCCCAATCTTCGTATAGCATCGTCCTGAAAGATGGAAATTCCCTTCTCTTGAAGGGAAAACGTTTGCTCACCTCATGGGTTGGTTTTCTGGCATGGACGACCCAATTCTTCCCG
Organism: Terriglobia bacterium; assembly: GCA_030040455.1. Lineage (GTDB taxonomy): Bacteria > Acidobacteriota > Terriglobia > UBA7540 > UBA7540 > RH2-MAG17b. The sequence goes on from JASHTR010000333.1 coordinate 561, forward strand.
AAAAGGATAAATGATTGAAAATTATGAAGTTAGAAAAGGCCATAGGAAGCCCTTGATGCCATTTTTTGGCACTTTGTTTGCGAGTATAACGAGAGAGGGATAGCTGTGTCAATGCAGCATTTTCCGTCCAATCCCTTTTCCTCTGAGCGTCGGGAGGCATTTTAACTGTATTGTCGAGGGATCTCATATGGAACAACCCAGACGCAGCAAAGAGCGTCGCCGCTCTCAGCGCTTACCCTTGGCAGTTCCTATCTTTGCGAGGGGCTTGGATGACAAGGGCAAGGAATTTCTGGAATTCACGACTACCTTGAATATCAGCGCCGACGGCGTCCTTGTGGCGATGCGTCGTTATCTTCCCCCGGATACCTCCATCACTCTTGAAATTCCCGCTGCTCCGCTTCCGAAGCTATCCTCTCGCCCCAAGCTGGTGCGAGCCATTCAAGCTCACGTCATCCGCGTAACCCGCTCAGAGCCTTCCTATTTGTGGGCACTAAATTTTTCCTCTCCAATCATCTAAATCGGCCAAAACGCACGGATTCTTGAGGCCTGGGCCGGATTTTCGGAATCACTGGATGCTTCGTTGCTTTCGGGTTGTGGGACCGTTGGTTGTGTAGTTCGGAACTACTCATTCCTTAGAACGTTTGAATCCACCGATTGACCCGTCTGGCGCTTTGTTGTTACAGTTTCCTATTCATGAGTCAGGTTTCACTTTCTTCGAAAAAGTCTCGTTCATCTTGTGAACACTCAATCTGGGCTGCGGTTGCAGCTCGAGATAGATATTTGCCGAAGGAGGGATGGGAGTGGTTGAGCGTGTGAAGGGAACAATAGGGATATTGACAGGAGGTGGAGACTGTCCGGGGCTGAACCCGGTGATACGAGCTGTTGTGCGCCGCGCGGATATGCTCAACTACAAAGTTCTAGGCATCAAGAACGGCTGGCTCGGTCTGGTGGAGGGGCTGACCGAGCCGCTCACATTGATTTCGGTATCCGGAATCCTCCCGCGCGGCGGCACTATTCTTGGGACTTCCCGCACCAATCCGTTAAAAGATGAAGCCGACAAGAAGATGGTTTATGAAAACCTCAAGAAGCTTAAGATCGATTATCTCATTGCGGTGGGCGGAGAAGATACGTTGGGGGTGGCGCGGAAGCTCGCTACGGAGGGCGTGAAAGTGGTTGGGATTCCGAAGACGATCGACAACGACATCGAGGGAACCGATCAAGCCTTCGGCTTTGACACCGCAGTTTCCATTGTGACGGAAGCGATTGACCGGCTGCACACGACGGCGGAATCCCATCACCGCGTGATTGTGGTGGAAGTGATGGGCCGGCAGACCGGCTGGATTGCTGTCGTCGCGGGCATTGCGGGCGGCGCCGACTGCATTCTGATTCCCGAGCAGCCCATGAGCATCGAACAAATCAGCGCTATTCTGGGCAAGCGCCATGCGCGGGGGCGTCTTTTTTCCATTGTCGTCGTGGCCGAAGGGTTCAAGCTTGCCGGCTACGACGCAGCGGTAACGAGAGACAAGCAAGTGGACCAGTTCGGTCACGAGCACCTGGGCGGCATTGGCGAGGTGGTGGCGCAGGAAATCGAAAGACGTACAGGATACGAGACCAGAGTCACGGTTCTCGGCCATGTGCAGCGGGGAGGATCCCCCACGGCGTTTGACCGTGTCCTCTGTACGCGCTACGGTGTGAAAGCGGTAGACCTGATTGAAGAAGGGAAGCTCGGTGAGATGGTGTGCCTGAAGGGCAACCGCATCACTTCCATCCCGTTTGAGCAGGCGATGAACAAGCTCAGGTATGTCGACCGCGAATTGATCGAAACGGCAGAAATTTTCTATGGATAGAAATCACGCTGAAAGATAGTTTCCTTAACTTAACTTGTAGGTGTTTTATGCCGACGCGAGCCTTCGAATATTATCACGCCAACCGCGAGCGATTCCTTGAAGGACTGATCGCCCTGCTGAAAATCCCGAGCATCAGCGCGCTGCCCGACCACAAGGCGGACGTTCAACACGTGGCGCAGCTCCTTGCCGGGGAGTTCCGCTCGATGGATATGGAGCGGGTAGAAATCATCGAAGGCCGCGAAGGTCAGAACCCACTTGTTTACTCCGAATGGTTAAAGGCTCCCGGCAAGCCCACCATTCTTTTTTATGGCCACTACGACGTCCAGCCGCCGGACCCGCTTGAAGAATGGATTTCTCCGCCCTTTGAGCCTTCCATCCGTAATGAGAATATCTATGCGCGCGGTTCTTCTGATGACAAGGGTCAGACTTATCTGCTGGTCAAAGCCGTTGAAGGGTATCTTCAAGGCGAAGGTCGCTTGCCGGTCAACGTGAAATTCCTGATCGAAGGCGAAGAGGAAGTCGGCGGAGAGCACATCGAAGCCTTCGTGCCGAAGAACACCGGGAAGCTGGCAGCGGACGCCGCCGTCATTTGTGACACGGAAATGTTCGCTCCGGGATTGCCCACGCTCACCACTGGCCTCCGAGGCCTCGTCTACACAGAAGTTGAAGCGCGGGGCGCCGGTCACGATTTGCATTCCGGCATGTACGGCGGAGCGGCGCCCAACCCAGTCGAAGCCCTCGCCAAAATTCTGGCGAGGCTGAAAGGACCCGACGGCAGGATTCGCATTTCAGGCTTTTATAAGCGGGTTGAGCGACCCAGCGCAAAAGAGCTGGCAGCCTGGAAGCGGCTTCCTTTCAAGGAGAAGGAGTTTCTGAAGAAGGAAGTGGGCTCAACGGCCTTGACGGGCGAAAAGAATTATTCCGTTCTGGAGCGCCTCTGGTCGCGCCCGACGCTTGAAGTGCACGGCATCCGCGGCGGATTCACCGGCGAAGGCGCGAAGACCGTCATCCCTGCCGCAGCCACTGCCAAGATCAGCATGAGGCTCGTCCCGACCATGGATCCCAAGGAAGCCGTCCATGAGTTCGAGGCCGCGGTAAAGAAACTGACGCCGAAAGGCATCAAGACCACGGTCCGCGTCATCAGCTCTGCGCCCGCCTCCGTGGTGAGCACGGAAAACAGGTACATCGAAGCCGCCGCAGAAGCCATGAAACAGGTCTTCAGGAAGAAGACCGTTTACATCCGCTCAGGTGGCTCCATTCCCATCGCTGGCCTCTTCGATAAACACCTCAAAACGCCGGTGGTGATGATGGGCTTTGGTCTTCCTGACGACCGCCTCCATTCTCCCAATGAGAAATTCCACTTGCCGAATTTCTACCGTGGCATTGAAGCCGTCGGAAGATTTATGGAAATGGTAGGAAGGTCCTGACCCTTCAGAAGAATGGTCGGGGCGAGAGGATTTGAACCTCCGACCTCTTGGTCCCGAAGCTAGTTATGCCAGTTTCTCTGATTGATTTTGCAGCACGCTTGGCAACGCAAAAACACGCAAAAGCATGGCAAACAGGCTCAAGTGGTACCGATGGGGTACTCGTTCAGTTGCTACCTTGGCGGTCTGCTGGCGATGCGGGCGCGTCCGGGTTCCACCACTGTGAAAGCGTTCCAGAGACGCGAGCCCAGCTTAGCCACTGCTTCAACGACAGACGAGGACTTGGCCCGGCGCACGCGGCTGGGAAACCTCACGAGCATCACCCCCGCTGAAGAGTGCCCGCGCGCATACACGAATTCCCCGAAATCGGAGTCTTCTGTAATGAGGATGCGACGCTCGCTCAACGCGCGCTTTATCACCAATTCATCTACGGTGCCTTTGGCGACTTCGGCAATTGCGACTACATCGTGACCTGCCTCGCGCAGAGCGTGAATCACGGGCCTCGCACAGCTCTCGTCTGCCAGGAAGTTCATGCTTCGGGATCAGTGCCCAACCGGAGCATCCGAGAGCAGCACCACTTCCTCGTGGGCGACGCTCGCCGCGCCGAAGGCGATCGCCGCCCGGATGTCCTCGGGGGCCAGGTGGGGATAATCTTCAAGCAACTCGCCTTCGGTTGCTCCCTCGGCTAGTTTGTGCAGAATCTGCTCGACGGTGACTCGCGTTCCCTGAATCACCGGCTTGCCCATCATCACCGCCGGGTCGATCTGAATTCGGTTAGTCGTCATTGCCTTTTCCCCTTCCAATCCTGCTTGAGAGCATGGAAGATCATAGCTTTATAGGGCGACCGTAATCCTTCTGCCTTTCGAGGTTCAGCTCTGCGCCCGCCAGTAGGGAATCCATCAGGAATTGCGCCAGATTTTTTCGTTGCGGCGCGCCCCGGCGATCATGCTTCTTCTCCTTCAGCGCAGCCAGGGCATGATCGAGCACCTCATCACCTGCTCTTTGGTGAGCGCGCCGGGCCGGTAGCCATCAGTCGCGAGCGCTTCGAGGGTCCGACGCGACAAGCCACCACCCTCCTGCCCGAGCGATCGCGCCAAATCTTCCGGGATGTGAGTGGTAATTGCCATGCATGTAGTTTAGCGAATTGGCAGAACGCTTGTACAACTCTTGTACTCGTTCAAAGGTGGTCAATGCGTTATGGAAGTCGTGAATGTGGTACGAACTGGTATTTTTTGAGAAATTTCCTTGGGTGCAAAATTCTCTTGAAAAAATGGTCGGGGCGAGAGGATTTGAACCTCCGACCTCTTGGTCCCGAACCAAGCGCGCTACCAGGCTACGCTACGCCCCGAAAATGCTAGGTTACAGGTATCAGGGCGCCCCTGACAATGTTCTTCGAGCATTGCGTGCTGACACCCGGCACCCGCAGTTCTGGTCGGGACGGCCAGATTTGAACTGGCGACCCCTTGCACCCCAAGCAAGTGCGCTACCAGGCTGCGCCACGTCCCGATCCATGCAGTGGTTAGCAATCAGTGATGAGTGGCGGAGCGCCTTCTCCATGACCGTTCATCACTAACCCCTGCTTTCCCTGTTTCTCGCCTCTTGTCTCTCGTCACTTCTCACTGTAGTTTTGCGCGAAAGCATTGTCAAGATATTGCGCAACTCACGCTCGACGAATCGCAGACCGCCACCGTCGATTTCAGTCCTAAACAGGCTTTTTTGCTCGGGCAAAGGCGGGACGTCCTTGGGATTGCCTCCAAGCTGCCGGCGAGCACCTTCAGTGGTGAAGCCTTTCTCATAAAGAAGGTGCTTGATTTCGACGATGGTTTCAACATCCTTGCGCCGATAAAGACGATGGCCAGTAGGGGTCTTGGTGGGCCGTAGCATCGGAAACTCCGTTTCCCAATAACGGAGGACGTAAGGTTTGGTCTCGACGAGCTGGCTGACCTCACCGATACGAAAATAGGCCTTATCAGGAATCGAGATAGAAGAATGATTCGCTTTCGGCGTGTGTTGAATCCTGTGATTGCGAGGCATGGATCTTGTGATCGCGGATCGCGTAGCCCAAACCCGCGCTTCCATACAGTGGCTAAAGAGTCTATGCTACTCCCCCTGGGCCATCTTAGAAAAACGGCAACATCGCGTCAACCCTCGCGCGGAAAATAATTGAAAAATGCCGCCGCGGGGCGGCCGTGGGTTATACTCTCCGGTTCGGTAGCCAGTTCGCTCGATCCACCCCAATATGCGAAATTGGAGTTCCGGTGAATGAATGACTGATGAAGGGAGAACCAGACATTAATAAGATGCGAGACCTCACGATCGGAATTGACGTTGGCGGCACCAAGATCGCTGGCGGGCTGGTCACTCAGAAAGGGCGGCTGCTCACTGCTAAAGTTGTGCCGACCCTTGCTGATAAAGGAGCCAAGAGAAGTTTCCTTCAAGTTCGACGCCTGATTGAGCGTCTGGTTCACGACGCGGGCGGCAAGCAGAACGTTCTTGGCATTGGCCTGTGCGCGCCCGGAACGCGCGATCCCAAAACCGGCACCATCATCAATGCGCCGAATCTGCCCGGCTGGGAAAAGCTCCGGCTGGCGGAGGAGGTCGAGCGTATTTTCGGTCTGCCGGCGCGCGTGGAAAATGACGCCAATGCGGCAGGACTGGCCGAGGTACTGTTTGGCGCGGCGACGGGATATCATGATGTTTTTTACGTCACGGTCTCAACGGGCATTGGGACGGGAATCATCATCGACCGACGAATTTATCACGGCACCCGCGGGGTGGCCGGAGAAGGCGGACATGTTTCGATTGATTTCCGGAGTCCGTATCGCTGCGGTTGCGGCACGCTCGGCTGCATTGAGGCGCTGGCGTCGGGTCCGGCCATGGCGCGGCGGGCGCAGGTTCGCCTGATCGAGGAATGGTCCGTGCCCAGTCTGCTGCGTACCATGTCACGCGGCCAGTTGATGCTGATTTGCCCGGAAATGATTGCTACGGCCGCAAAGCAAGGCGACGTCATTGCGAAATCCATCCTTGACGAAACAGGGTTTTATCTTGGCGTATGGCTCGGAAGCATGATCACGCTGCTCGATCCGGGCGCCGTCGTGATGGGTGGCGGCGTGGCGCGCATCGGCAAGCCCCTCTTTGATAAAATCCGCGAAACCATCCGCCACTCCACGCTGAATCCCGC
>JASHTR010000334.1 GCA_030040455.1 Terriglobia bacterium
CTGAAGAGGCTTCCCCATAGATTTCGAAGGCTTGACGAATGGTAACATATCCGTTACCATTAGACGTGATCGACATTCTCGAATACCTCGACGCCAATGGCCGCAGTCCTTACGCCGAATGGTTTGACCGCCTGAATGCTCCGGCTGCGGCGAAGGTGGCAGTAGCTGTCACGAGATTGGCCCAAGAAAACCTGGCCGGTCTGAAGGGAGTGGGTGGCGGGGTCTTCGAATGCAAGATCAATTTCGGCCCCGGCTACCGCGTCTATTTGGGTAAAGATGGCGAACGTCTCGTGATCCTGCTTGGTGGCGGGACAAAGAAGCGGCAGCAAAGAGATATCAGCGAGGCTATTTCGCGATGGCAGGATTACAAGGAAAGAAAGGGGCAATAAGGAAAAACAGATGGTATTAACCAGAGATTTTAAGGAAACCGTCAAGGTGCGAGTGGCGCGCGATGCCGCTTTTCGCAGAGAACTCTTGCGAGAGGGCATTGAATGTTTGCTCGCGGGAGATATTCAGACTGGCAAGGCGGTCCTGCGCGATTACATTAATGCGACAATGGGTTTCGCAGCGCTAGCGGGGGCGCTTGGCCGATCTCCCAAAAGCGTGATGAGGATGCTTGGGCCGTCCGGCAATCCCCAGGCGCGCAATTTATTCGAAATCGTCGGATACCTTCAACGGAAGGAGCGGGTCTCGTTCCGCCTGAAAGTGCGAAGTGCTGCGTAAGCCCGCAGGAGAATCGAACCCAACGGCCGTTGGGCACCCGTAATGCCCGCTCATTTTGTAAACCGGCCGATGCAGTAAAATCCCCGCCACAACGTTCCGACGGGGATTTTCAGGAACGGATCAGAACAACTTCACATACGTCACCGCGCCCAGCGCGCCACCGATAAGCGGGCCGACGATAGGCACCCAGGCGTAGCCCCAGCCGGATTGGCCTTTGCCGGGGATTGGAAGAATCCAATGCGCGATGCGCGGGGCAAGATCGCGTGCTGGATTAATCGCGTAACCGGTAGGACCGCCCAACGAAAGACCGATCGCCCAGACGAGGAAACCCACGAGCAACGGTGTGAGGCCGGTCTGGGTAGGAGCGTTATTGGCGCCGATGGCAAGGCAGCCAAAAACCAGCACAAAGGTTCCAACCATCTCCGTCACCACGTTGGCAACATTGTGGCGGATGGCTGGCATAGTTGAAAAAATCAGCAGCTTTGAGTGGCAGTCCTCCGTGACTCCCCAGTGTGCAAAGTAGACGACCCACACCAGCACCGCGCCCACGAAAGCACCCATCAACTGGCCACCCACATAAGGCAGGACGTGAGTCCACGAGAAACGACCCACCAGCGCATAGCTCACGGTAATCGCCGGATTCAGATGCCCACCGCTGATGCGCCCCACCGCGTATACGCCTACGGCCACGGCCATGGCCCAACCCGTCGTGATGACGATCCAACCGGACTTTTCGGCCTTCGACTTGGACAGCAGAACGCCGGCCACCACGCCATCACCCAGCAGAATCATTAGAAGGGTCCCAATCATCTCCGCCATGAACAGTCGCATCGGTATCCTCCAGAAAAAAATCTCTCTGCCGGTGAACGGCGCGAGCGCACCAGTATAGTTTTTTCTGGAAGAAAAAGCGCGAGAGGGTAATGCCAGGGCTAGCTACCGATCGATGGACTCCTGGACGCGACCGAGCGGCTGCTAACCGCCGGATTTCGCCGCCTGTCTTGCGGGGGCAGGCATAATTGCCACAGGAACGCGGGCGAACCGCGCCTCGTTCCCAGCCGGGTCGAGCACGTTCACCTGCATCCAGTAGCGTCCAGGAGGAAATTTTTGGAGGGGGATTTCAGTGAAGTAAAAAGTCTTTCCCGCGCCGTCGTTCATAATTTTTCCCGGATAGGGCCCCGCCTCGGAAATTTGCACGCCGTTGCGGAAAAAGACGAGTGCAAAGGAGGGCGCGGGCGCGCCACCCTTTGCTTTGCTGTGTGAGGAAGAAACAGGTTTGCCACCATACGACTGAAGATAGATATACATGTTCTGGTTCGTGCGGAAAACCCGCGTGACGCTGGGCAAAACCGCGCGCGCGCCAACCGCCAGCGGATTGGGACGATTGCGGGGCCGCCCGCCGTTGACCTCATTGATCTCGTTGGAGACCACCACGGAGCTCAGTTCAAGCCCGAACTTCTCGATAGGCGGCAGCACGAGCGGCTCGACGAAGGTTCCCATCTTGCCCGTCTGATTTTCTCGCGCCACACCTTTCAGCTTGTAATTACCGGGAGGCAGCACGAAACCACCTTCGTAGAGGATGTTGCCTTTGAGGACCTCCTGATAAGTGTTTGCATCGAGCTTGACGGGGAGCGTGTCGCGCAGTGCTGCAACGACCTTGCCAGAAGGATCAGTGGCGCGCCAGGCAAAATCGAACTGCGCGCGGCGGGTGGTTGACTTTTGCTTAAAAGGAATGGAAGAACCGGGGAGCTTCGCCGCGAGCACTACGTAATACTGGCCACCCGGCTCCTGGAAGTGCGCGGCCTCGACGGCGAGCGGTAGCTCCAGGAACGGCGTTGCCGAATCCATCGCCTGGGTGAGCTGCTCCTCTTTGTCCTCGGTGGTGAACTGGCGGAAATTCTTAGGCGCGTAATAGCCGGGCCGTGCCTCCAGCTTCACGCCTTTGCGGTCAACCGTCACCTTGATGCGGCGGAAGCGGCCGTTGGAGCGCGTGTCGGAGGGTGAATACCCCAGAAGATAATAGCTCGAGTTCTCCTTCTGAACGTCGCTATAAGCAGGGGCAAAATCATTGAGGTCGTGGAACATGCGTCCGCCCGTGTCCGTGGCGAGCGTGGAAAGCGTATCACGGCTGTTGTGGAGCGATGAAATCTGTGAAGAGACCGCGTCCGCGCTATAAATGGCGGTCCCTGAGGGGCTGGCACTCGAGGCGTCTCCACCCGGCGGCATCGCCAGCAGACCGCGCGCATCCATTGTGTAAAAGGAAACGTCTGAGCGGTTGGCCGAATCAACGGTCTCTTCGAGTTGCGCCTCGTTGTCAACCCCCGTCTGCTCAATGCCACTCGAAAAGTGGATCACCGACTTGCGGCCGGGAACTGTCTGGAGCATCTCCGCGAGCGATTGCAGGGCCGCCAATTTCTCGTCGGTGTTGAAGATGTTGAATTCCGTTTCATCGGGGGTAAACGCATCGCCTACATCCTGGGTGACGATGGTGTTGCCAAAGGAATCAGCGCCGCCCGCCGCGCCTTCGCTTCCATTGGAGGCGAGGGAAGAAGCAGGGCCGATTCCGATGCTATTGATCGCTTTGCCCAGCACCTTCGGGTCGTTGGTGAAATCCTGGATCACGCGCAGATCGCTGGTGTAGGTGACGATGGCCACAAGATCGGCGGGAGTCATCTGCGTTCGGACAAAGCTCTGGGCGGACTTCAACGAGCGCATGAGGTCGTCAATCTGCATCGAGGACAAGTCAAAGAAAAGCACGATCAAGCGATGATTCTGAACGAGCTGCTTGAGCGTTGACTGAGGCGTGGTGCGTGGAAGCGCGGCAAGATTGATGACGGGAGCCTTGCCATTCACTTCCGAAGCGGTTGTTAGCTTTTGGATATCTTCCAGATCAAAGGAATTAACCTTCTGAAGTACCCCGTCTTCATACACTTTGAAATCGTCCGCCTTAAGATCGGTAACAGGATTCCCCTTTCGGTCATAAACCCGCACGTCCACCAGCACTTCGTTTCTCTGGATCTGGTAAATGTAGTTTCCCTCGACCCTCTGATTCTGGTAGCCAACCTGCGGAGCGCTTGAGGGAGGCTTCGCAGGGGCGGATTGCCCTTGCGCGCCCAGCACGGGCCGGACGAACAGGCTCGCCATAAATACAGAAGCCACGGGGAAAAGCATTCTCACGCAGAGGCGCGAAAGCGCAAAGGTCGGGTCGGAATGTTGATTCCTGGTCCTCCAGCCTTTTGCCCTCACCCACCAGAAAAGCCGCAGACTTAAACACCAAGTCGCGCCCCGCTGAAAAACGCTTCCGAGTTGTGTCATTCCGAGCCCGTTCGCTCCTCTTCGAACGGTCCTGAGCGTAGCGAAGGAGCTCAGGGTAAACTTCGCGAGGGATCTCGCTCTGAAGGTGAAGGCCCTACGAGATTCCTCGTCGCCTTCAACTCCTCGGAATGACCGCCCGGGTGAGTTCTTCATCAACTTTGTCGAGAGCTCTCGCATAAGAAATTTAAAACCTCAGTCTGACGGAAAAAGTGACCGTCCGCATCGAGCCGACGTCGGTGACACGGCCAAAGGTATTAGCATTTACCGTCGTCGCCAGGCCACTAAAGTTGACGATGTTAAAGGTATTGGTGGTTCCGACGCGGAAGTCCGCGGAAAGGCCTTTTTCGCGCGAAAGGGTGATCAGCCGGTCGAGCGAAATATTGAAATTCAGGGAAGGAGGCCCTGGAATGGTGTTCCTTCCGGCATTGCCATATGCTCCGGTCGGCGGAAGCGTGAAAGCGGCCGTATTAAAGAAGTCAAGCGGAGTCTGCACAAAACCGCTCGGAAGCACTGGCAGGCCGGTGGCCTCCGCCCGCAGCGAGCCAAAGGGCGCCGAACCGCTGACGTTATTACTGAGATTGCCGGAGAGGAGCGCCGTCAAAGGCAAGCCGGAACTATAAGAAGTGATATCGCTAAGCGACCAGTTCCCGAGCACCCTCGCCAGCCCACCCCCATTGTTCAGAAAATGCATGCGGTCACCAAAAGGCAGCTTATAGCGGGTGAAGAAATGGAGGCTTTGCGTGGCATTGAAGCCGGAGAGTCCCCACTCTGGCTGAAGATCGAGTGGGTTCTGCGCCACCGTATTACCGGACTCTCCTACGCTCGCGGCATCATCCATCGACTTCGAGTAGGTATAATTGACAAAGAAGGAAAAACCGTTATGGGAGAACCGCCGCAGGCTCACGCGCAAACCATTGTAACGAGAAGCGGCGCCGGAAGTGTCATAGATAAACGGCAAGGCATTAATGGCTGACTGCCCGGAGGTCGAGACGCTCGGTGCCAGCAGGAGATTAAGGTGCGTGCCGTGCGTCCCAATGTAGGCAGCCGAGAGAACAAAATTCTGGCCCAGGTCCTGTTCGAGCATCAGGCTCCAGGTTTGCGCGTAAGGAGTGAGGAAGTTTGGGTCCACGGCGTAGGTATTGTGCGCAACGCTGGAGTTAATTTGCGGAAACCCGTTTTCCAAAGTAAGAACTGCGGACGGGCTTGTGACCAGCGTGCTGGTAGTGGCAAACGGAGGCTGATTGGTGAGATTACTCACGAGCTGTGAATAGATGGATTCATCGTAAAAAATTCCGTAGCCCGCGCGCACCACGAGACTGTGCTTGATCCAGGGACGGTAGGCCAGCCCAAAACGAGGCGCCACGTTATGCGGATAGCCGCGAAGCAATGAGGGCGGCAGCGAACCCGGATCCAGCCCGGTTACTACACCCACGGTTGAAAAGCCGGGACCCAGAGCTAAATCAGAGAGATGCCCATATTTCTCCGTGAAGGGAGCGGCATATTCCCACCGCCCACCCAGGTCGAGCGTCAGGTGCGAGAGAATCCTCCAATCGTCATTGCCAAAAAGATCGTATCTGGCAGACCGCAGGTAATTGGCGGCGGTTCCGAAACGCACAGAGGTGGTTTGAGGAAGCCCCAGCAGAAAGTCCGCGAAGTCGTAGCC
>JASHTR010000335.1 GCA_030040455.1 Terriglobia bacterium
TGTAATAAGGACGGATTCGATGTCGTCAGGACGGCTGATGATGTAGGCAGGGATATTTACAACTCGCACGCGGCAGACGTCGCCGTATTCGCGCACGATGCGGGTGAGATAATCAAGCTCATCGCGGCGGATTTCAGGCAGCGCACCGAGAAGAAAATGGCCCTTGGGGCCAGGCGGTTCAACGAATTGTGGCATCCACGGAATCTCCCCTTAATGGCTTAAAAAGCACGATGATAACACACCGGGGTTCAACCACCTCAGAAGGCTTCTCGCGCCATGAGATTTTCCACGGTCTCCCTGAAGCCTATGAGCTCCGTGCGGCTTCCATCCACCAGCACTTCCGCGGGACGGGGGCGCGTGTTGTAGTTCGAGGCTAGGGCGTATCCGTAGGCGCCTGCGGTCAGGATGGCAAGCAAGTCGCCGGCCCTGACTTCCGCCATCTCCCGGTCCTGCGCCAAAAAGTCCCCCGTCTCACAGATGGGACCCACAACGTCGGCGCGAAACGCTCTGGCATTCACCTCACGCAGCGGGATGATCTCGTGAAAAGAGCCATAAAGCGCGGGCCGCACCAGGTCGCTCATGCCCGAATCCACCACAATGAAGTTCTTGATCGGATGGCGTTTGACGTAGAGAACGCGCGTGAGGAGAAGCCCTGCATTTCCCACAATGGATCGGCCCGGTTCCAGGATGAGCCGATAGGTAGCTCCGCGCATTCTCGTTTTTAATCCCTCCGCCAGCAAGGCAAACTCCAGCGGCTTCTCATCCTCATAGGAGATGCCGAATCCCCCTCCTAAGTCAAGATTCTCAAGCCCCTCGCCGCGGAACGCGACCGCAAATGCGAGAATCTCCTCGAAAGCCTTCAGAAAAGGACCGACGTCAAGAATTTGCGACCCGATGTGGCAGGCAACGCCGCGGACTTGCAGCTCCCTGGAGCGGATCCCTCTCTGATAGAGCCCGCAAGCATCCTCTTTCGCTACGCCAAACTTATGGATGGTTTGGCCGGTGGAAATATAAGGGTGAGTTTCCGCTTCAACGTCCGGGTTGACGCGAATCGCAAACGGCGCTGGGAGGCCCAAGTGGCGGGCGCGCGCTTCGAGAAGAAACAGTTCGTCCTCCGACTCAACATTGAACATCAGGATGCCAGCCCGGAGACCCGCGTCGATTTCATCCATCGTCTTGCCGACGCCGGAGAACACAATGCGCGAAGGATCGGCATGAATTTTCAAAACCCGTGCCATTTCGCCGCCGGAAACAATGTCAAATCCGGCGCCTTCGTCGCGAAGAACCTTGAGGATGCTGAGGTTCGAGTTAGCCTTCACCGAGTAGCAGGTAAGTGAAGAAAGGTCATCCAGGTTGCGCCGGATCGCGCGGTAATTTTCCACGATGGCCTTTTTTGTATAAACGTAAAGCGGTGTGCCGTAACGCTCGGCGATGGATTGGAGGGGCGTTTCTTCGCAGAAAAGCTCCCCATGGCGATATTCAAGGCATTGGCCGGAGGCAGGTCTCATTTTCCTCTGATCAGGAGCAGAGTCTGATCGTCCCGGGAAGGGCGCCCCTGCTCGAAGGAGGCGATTTCTTTGAATACTTTCTCAATGATATCGGAAATCCTGTGATGCGCGTGCCCGCGAAGCAACTGCTCGAGACGGCGCGTCCCGAATTCTTCCCGGCGCGGATTAACTCCCTCGACCAGCCCGTCAGAATACATGGCCAGCAGGTCGCTCTTTTCGATGGTCAAAGAAGTCTCCTCATATTCAACCTGATCCAGGAGCCCCAGTGGAACGCCTTCTGCGCGGATGGCGTGCATCCGCCGTCCCCTGATTAGGATGGGCAACGGCATTCCCGCGTTGGCCAGCCGCAGCGACCGGCTCTTGGGGTCCCACACGCAATAAGTCAGCGTAATAAAATGCCCTTCAATTTTGCGCTCGAGGAGCAGGACGTTCAGTCTTTTCAGCATGGTCGCCGGCGCGAGACGATGCGGCACGAGGCTTCGCAAGGTGCCGATGGCGAGCGCTCCATAAAGGGCCGCTGGCGCTCCTTTGCCGCTGACGTCGCCGATGGTCAAAACGTGAAGGTCCTTGCCGTAGTTGAAAAAATCGTATAGGTCTCCTCCCAGCTCGCGGGCCGGTCGGAAGCGCGCCCCCACCTCAAGGCCCGGAATGGCCGGGTTGGCTGGCGGCATCAGATGCATTTGAATCTCTCGTGCGCGCTCCAGGTCCCGCTCCATCCGCGCTTCGCTCCGCACGACGCGCTCGTAGAGCCGGGCATTTTCAATGGCGACCGCAATCTGCGGGGCGAGCGTCGAGAAGATGCGCGTGTGCTCTTCGTTGAAGTAGCCTTTCTGCGCGCTCACGAGGTCGGCGACGCCGATCACGCGTTCCCGGTAGATGAGCGGAACCGTCAGCTCTGACTTCATTTCGGGATCTACAAAGACGACGCGCGCGTCCTTCCCCGCGTCAGCCACGATCACCGCCTGACGCGAAGCGGCCGCGGCGCCGACAATTCCCTGATCGTAATGCACGGTGAATTTTTCCGGCGTGCTCTGGTCCCGCTTGACGGAGATGACGGCGTTAAACGTGCGCGACCCTTCATCCGCCAGCAAAATGCTGAAGCGGTCATAGTTAATCAGCCGCTTAGTGATGGTGGCGATCTTCCGAAACAGCTCGTTCAGCACCAGCACCGAGCTGATCTCGCGGCTGATCTCATTCAACGATTCGAGCGCGCGGGCTTGCCGCAGGCTCCGCCGGTAAAGCCGGGCGTTTTCAATGGCCGCGGCAATGCGGCCGCCCAGCAGTTCCAGAAGATTCTGGTGCTGCTCGGTGAAAAAGCCGGACCAGGGAGCTTCCAGGTCGATGACGCCGATGACCCGATTTTTGAAAATCAGAGGGACTGCGAGCTCCGACCGGACCGCCGGCAGCGTTTGGATGTACGCGGGATCCTGCTGAACGTTATTCACGAGAATGGAGCGGTGCGTCTCAACCGCACGGCCTACGATGCCTTCCGAGACCTTGATCCGCAGGTCGCGCACGGCATCCTGCGGATGACCCACGCTGAAGCGTACTCGAAGCTCCTGCGTCTTTTCGTTAAGCAGGAGGATGGCGA
>JASHTR010000027.1 GCA_030040455.1 Terriglobia bacterium
CCGCCCGCAATACCGCTTTCCAACCGCCACCAAAAGGGCGTGGAACTCATTAAAGAGACCAGCGTCAAGCGGCAATTCCCGATGTAACACCTCCTGGGCCTCGGCATAATCGGCATCAGGGGGCAACCATCCATGTCGAACGAGCACGCGCCGGGTGTAAGCATCGGCAACGAAGTAAGGCTTCCGTCCCGCATAGAGGAGAATGGCATCCACGGTCTCAGGGCCCAGCCCCTTTAAACTCAAAAGATCGTCTCGCGCTTGGGTGGCCGCGAAAAGCCGGTCGAGGGATCCGTAATATTTTTCATCCAGCCAGCGAACGAAGTTCCGGATGGTCGCGGTCTTCTGGCGGAAGAAGCCGGCATGGCGGACACACTTCTCAATCTCCAACCCGTCCGCGTGGCGCAGATTTTTGCATTGCAATAACCCCCTCTTGCGGAGCTCCCGAACGGCCATCGAAGCGTTTCTCCACGTCGTGTTTTGCGTAAGAATTGCGCCAAGGATAACTTCCATGCGGGTGCGGGCCGGCCACCAGTGTTGCGCTCCGAAGTGGGCAAGCAGCCGCTGAAAATAGTCTCGAAGAGGCGCTTCGGCACGTTGGCTCGATTGAGTTCCGCTGAATCCCATATGAGCTAAAGTTATGCCCCCGAAATGACGATGTCAAGGTTGGCAGCCCAGCGTTCCAGCCAATCAGGATGAATCCCGAATGCACCATTGATGGGATGGAACGACACGGTTTTGACCCGACAGTGTTCGCTTAGGCCCGGAGTTACACCCGCCGGGTGTTTTGTATCAGACTGCCCTGAATACAAAGCAACGGCGTTTACCGCCCTTACCCCCCGCGCTGGAGAAGATCTTGAGCACCCAAACCATGGTGGCCAGGCTTGGTGATATCCTATTGAAAGAAAACAGGATAACACCTCAGCAGCTTCAACAGGCCCTCGCATATCAAAAAGCTAACGGGGGACGGTTGGGCGAGACGCTCGTGAAGCTTGGCTTTATCTCCGATGAGGGGGTGACCGAGGCTCTCGCCATCCAGTACGGAGTACCCTCCATCAAACTCAGTGAGTTTCCCATCGATCCGAGCGTCGTCAAGCTGATTCCGAAGGAGACGGCGCTGAAACATCACCTGCTGCCGCTGGCGCGGTCGGGTTCTTCACTCACTTTGGCGATCAGCGATCCGGCCAACGTCTTTGCGTTCGACGACGTTAAGTTCCTCACCGGCCTCAATGTCGAGCCTGTGCTCGCCTCAGAGTCAGCCATCGACCAGGCAATTAAGAATCAATACGGAACGGCAGAGGATGCGGAACGGCAAAAGGAAATCGAGGACCTGGTTAGTTTCCTGGACGAGGGTCCGGCGGGCAGTGTTGAGCTGGATGAGGCCGGAGAGGACGGGCTTAACCTGGCGGACCTTGAGCGCGCTGCTGAAGAGGCGCCGGTAATCCGGCTGGTGAATTACGTTCTGGCCGATGCCGTCAAGCGCGAGGCCAGCGATATTCACCTGGAGCCCTATGAAAAAGAGTACCGCGTCCGCTATCGCATCGATGGCCTGCTCCAGACGGTCATGAATCCTCCCCTGAAATTGCGGGACGCGATCATCAGCCGCGTCAAGATCATGGCCAAGCTGGATATCGCGGAAAAGCGTTTGCCGCAGGATGGGCGCATCATGCTCAAGCTGATGCACCAAAGCAAAAAGAAGCAACTCGACCTTCGCGTTTCGGTCCTGCCCACCCTGCACGGCGAAAAAATTGTCATGCGGCTCCTCGATAAGGAAAACCTGCGGCTGGATATGACGAAGCTAGGGTTTGAGCCCGAGTCGCTTGAGAAATTCCAGGAGGCTATTTTCAAGCCATACGGCATGGTGCTGGTGACCGGCCCCACGGGAAGCGGCAAGACCAATACGCTCTATTCTTCCATTGCCCAATTGAACAAAGACGACACCAACATCATGACGGCTGAAGACCCGGTGGAATTCCAGTTGCCGGGCATCAACCAGGTCCAGATGAAGGAACAAATCGGGCTCAACTTTGCCGCTGCCTTGCGCTCCTTCCTGCGCCAGGACCCCAATATTATCCTCGTAGGCGAAATCCGTGATTTCGAAACCGCGGAGATCGCCATTAAGGCAGCGCTCACCGGCCATCTCGTTCTCTCCACCGTTCACACGAACGACGCGCCTTCCACCATCTCCCGACTCATGAATATGGGCATCGAGCCTTTTCTGGTTGCCACCTCCGTGCATCTGATTTGCGCGCAGCGGCTCGTCCGGCGCGTCTGCGCGCAGTGCAAGGTTCGAGACTCCTTCTCCCTGCAGGGGCTGGTCGATGCGGGGTTTACCGCCGAAGAAGCTCAAACCGTGACACCCATGAAAGGCACTGGCTGCAACCACTGCGGGGGCCGAGGATACAAAGGCCGGGTTGGCCTTTACGAAGTGATGGAAACCACGGACGAGATTCGGGAGCTGATTCTGGCGGGCGCCTCAGCCCTGGAATTGAAGCGAAAGGCGATCGAGCAGGGCATGATAACGCTGCGCGGGAGCGGTCTCGGGAAGGTGAAGGAAGGAATCACAACGATTGAGGAAGTCGTCCGGGAGACGGTGCTTTAGCGCCAGTGGCGAGTGAGACCGCCACCAGCGGCGGATTAAGGGAAGGAGATTCATCATGGTGTTGCCGACACTCATCGATTTGCTCACACGGATGGTGGAAATGGGAGGATCGGACCTCCACATCACGACCAATTCCCCTCCACGCGTCCGCGTCCACGGAGAGTTAAAGCCGCTTGAAGACCTCCCTGTTCTCGGACCGGCAGATTCCAAGCAGCTCGCTTACAGCGTCCTCACGGAATCCCAGAAACACCGGTTCGAAGAAACTCTGGAGCTCGATTTTTCTTTCGGCATCCTCGATCTTGCGCGCTTTCGCGGGAACTTGTTCAACCAGCGGGGATCCACGGCGGCGGTCTTCCGGGCGATCCCGTTCGAAATCAAAACATTCGAAGAACTCGGGCTGCCGCCCGTCTTGCGTAAGCTCTGCCAGAAGCCCCGGGGGTTGATTCTGGTGACCGGCCCGACCGGCAGCGGCAAGTCGACAACTTTGGCGACGATGCTGGACCTTATCAATGAGACCCGTCACGAGCACATGGTCACCGTCGAAGACCCCATTGAGTTCTTGCATCAGCACAAGCGCTGCCTCGTTAACCAGCGTGAAGTCCACAGCGATACGCAATCCTTCTCAAGTGCGCTGCGGGCGGCGTTGCGCGAGGATCCGGACATTGTGCTGATCGGCGAGATGCGCGACCTCGAGACCATCGAATCCGGCTTGCGCATCGCGGAGACCGGCCATCTCACCTTTGGAACCTTGCACACGAACTCGGCGGCCTCGACGATCAACCGCGTCATCGACGTCTTCCCATCCCATCAGCAGTCGCAAGTGCGGGCGCAGCTTTCGCTGGTGCTGGAAGGCATCCTATGCCAGTCGCTGCTTCCCCGGGCGGACGGGCAGGGACGGGTGATGGCGATGGAAATTCTCATTCCTAATGCGGCCATCCGCAACCTGGTCCGCGAAGACAAGATTCACCAGATTTATTCCTCAATGCAGTCGGGCCAGGAAAGATATGGAATGCAGACGTTTAACCAATCGCTCCTCGCCCTGTATCAGAAAGGACTGATTTCACTCAATACTGCTCTCGGCCGTTCCAGCAACCCGGACGAGCTGCAGGATATGATTAAACGGAACGCTCCGTCGCTTGGCGCTCGTGTCCCAGCCGCTTTTGCGCCTCTCGGACGGTGAGAAAGCTTGAAAAAAGAGGAGGTGCAATCCATGCCAACCATCCAATTTCCTCCGACTACAAACTTGCTAAGGACGCCCGGCGGCGGAAAACTTCCGCGCCCAGCGGGAGTAAAGCAGCCGTCCTGGGAAAAGACCCGGACCGCTGAGGAATCCAAGCCGGAAAAGGTCGGAAAAGTTAAATCGAAGGATCTGGCGGTGTTCACCCGGCAATTTTCGGTGATGATTGACGCTGGTCTTCCCCTTGTTCAATGCCTCGAAATTCTGGCCTCACAGCAGCAAAACAAGAGTTTTGCCACTGCGCTCAAAGGCGTTCGGGGCGCGGTTGAAGC
>JASHTR010000336.1 GCA_030040455.1 Terriglobia bacterium
GGCGCCGCCGTGCAATGGCTGCGGGATGAATTGAAGATCATAAGAAATGCCGAGGAAAGCGAAGCGATGGCGCTTGCCGTCCAGGATGCGGGCGGCGTCTATTTCGTTCCGGCCTTCGTCGGGCTCGGCGCTCCGTATTGGGATTCCTACGCGCGCGGAAGCCTGGTGGGGCTTACCCGGGCCAGCAACCGAAACCATATTGTGCGCGCTGCCCTTGAATCCATGGCTTACCAGACGCGGGACGTGGTCGAGTGCATGGTCCGCGACTCCGGATTGCGGCCCGGAGTGCTGCGCGTTGATGGCGGCGCTGCGCGAAATAGCTTCCTTTGCCAATTCCAGGCGGATATTCTCGGCATCCCTGTGGAGCAGGCTCCCGTGGCGGAATCCACCGCCCTGGGCGCAGCGTGTCTGGCCGGACTTGCCTGTGGCTTCTGGAAAGATGAGCAAAAGATGGCTCAAGCCGTTTCTACAGCTCAGGGGGAAAGCGGGAAGCGCTTCGAACCCCAATTCAACCGGAAACAGCGGGAAGAACTCTATGCAGGATGGCAGCGCGCCGTCGAGCGCGCAAAAGGATGGGCGCAATAAAAAGTCGAAAGGTACTTTCGACGCACTAGGGCGATACTCCCGAAGAATTTGCCGCGTTGGCGGAGGCACTGGGACTGTTGAAGGTGCCCGGCGGCAGGTTAACCGTCACATCTTCATCCAACCGCATCCCAACCAGAGAACCGGCAAGCAGCGTAGCCTCCTTGCCTTTCGGGATCACCAGGGCGGCCACGCCGGCGGCAACGCCGACGGCAATCCCTGGCCCAAGCCCCCCCGCGGCGGCAGCGGCGGTGGGCACGGCGAACATCGCAAGCTGCTTTTTGTGGGAGGCGCCTCCGCCCTTAAGGTCACCTTCGGGTCCGACGTTCTCGCTGCCATTATTTGCACTCGAAAAGACTTCAGTCAGCGACCCGAGGATGGCGACTTTTTCGCCGTTCTGCATCTCAATGCTGTCAAACCCGACGCTCAGGTAACCGCCTTTGCTCCGGCGGCCCGCATGTTTTACTTCCAAAATCCGGCCGTAGACCTTAAGCCCCTTGCGCAGCACGGTGATGTCTTCAACTTCAACCGGCTCAATCAGCGTGCAGATCACACGATCGCCCACGTGAGCCGTCTTGGAATTGATGGAGGTGTGCAGTTGAAGTTTGAACTCGGTGCCTTCCGGGATGGTGATCGCGTTGAGGTCGTTTTGCAACGCTTGCTGGCTCTGCGAGTTGAGCGCGCTTTGCGCCCTCAGCGATATTGTGGCGCCCGAAATCATCAGGCTCGCCGTGAGCAAAATGAAAATCCGTCTCATGCATCAGCCCCTTTGAAGAATCTGCCCAGGTGAGTAAAGCTCCCCCTCTCCGCAATTCATCCCTATTTCATCACCAAACTACGCTTGAGTCAAAGAGAAAAGTTTGGTCTGTCTATTTAACTATACGTAAGGACATAAGTCGGCAGCTGCCATTTTCTGTAGCGCCGCTCTATGAGCGGCGCTACAGTTTTGGAACGCTGCCGACTTATGTCCGCCCGTATAACAAGATGTTTGTTGATCAACTTTAAATGATGCCAACGGCTAGCGCAGACGACATTTGCCGAGTCAGCCCGCGCTCAATTTCCTTGCGGGAGGGGCGGGAGATGCGGATGATGGTTCGGATAAGGCGGAGGCGAATACTGAGGGGGCGGGTTTTTCTCGATCATTTGCATCGCCACCGCAACTGCCCGCTCAAGCTGCGGATCGTGACCCTCGCGGGCGAGCTTCGGATCTTGCCAGGCCTCAACATCCGGCGGGATTCCGTGGTTTTCCACCACCCAGTGCCCATGCAATCCCCCAATCGCCCAACGCGGCGCCGTAACGCCGCCGCCGTCCATCAAATCCGGGTAAAGGCCAATCCCCACCAGCCCACCCCAGGTTCTCACGCCCACCAGCGGCCCAAGGTGGGCCTGACGGAAGTACCAGGGCAACGCGTCGCCACCCGAGCCGGAGAATTGGTTGATCACCATAACCTTCGGCCCAAGGATCGCCTCGGGCGGCTCGACGACCGTTTTACCGTACCGTGCTTCCATAATCGACATAGGCTTTCGTCCTAAATAATCGATGATGTAGTCGGCAAGCAGGCCGCCGTGATTGAATCGCTCGTCGATGATCGCACCTTGTTTCTCTACCTGTGAGAAGAAGTAGCGGTTGAAATTCGTGAATCCGCCCACGGTGGTATCCGGCAGATAAACATAGCCCAGCTTGCCGCCGCTGAGTTGGTCCACTTTGCGGCGGTTGCTGGCGATCCAAGCCAAATTCCGCAGAGCTTTTTCCGTGGCGACGGGGATCACCGTCACCTCGCGAGAGCCCGTGTCACTGGGATTCGGGCCGACTTTCAGCGACACCTGCTCTCCCGCCGTATTTTGGAAGAAGCTATAGACATTATCCGTGCCATAGAGCTCACGGCCATTGACGGCCAGCAGATACTCGCCGGCCTTCACGTTGATTCCCGGCTGGGTGAGCGGGGCGTGAAGTTGCGGGTTCCAGTTTTCACCGTTATAGATTTTAGTAAAGCGGTAGCGGTTGTTCTCGATCGCG
Organism: Terriglobia bacterium; assembly: GCA_030040455.1. Classification (GTDB taxonomy): domain Bacteria; phylum Acidobacteriota; class Terriglobia; order UBA7540; family UBA7540; genus RH2-MAG17b. The sequence goes on from JASHTR010000336.1 coordinate 2,600, forward strand.
TAGTCGGCGCCCAGCAGGCCCACGCTCACCGGCGGCAATGGCGGTTCATAGCCTCCGCGGATGAACATGTGGCCGACGGACATGTAGCTGAGCATTTCGCGGAAGAGCAGGTTCAAATCGTCCCGGCTGGCGATGCCAGGCAGGTAAGCCGCAAATTCTTTTTCCGCGGCGTCAATGTCGTAGCCGTGAAAATGCGGATCGTAAAAGAAAGCGTGTTCGATGCGCCAGACTTCGTGGTACATCTGGTTCCACTCTTCGCGCGGCACAACGTTAACCTGCATGCCGTCCGTCTTCAGCATGTCCTGGCCAGGCTTCACCGGGCTTTCGGATGAAGTGATGAACCAGTGGGGGCCCTGCTGGTAAAGCATCTTGCTGCCGTCAAAGGAAAGCGCGAAGGCGGAAACGCCGGTAACGATGGTCTGCGTCTGGCGCTTCTTGAGATCAAATTTGGTCACCGTTTTGGTCACCGTCAGGCTGAGAGGGCCGAAGTGGATTGCGACGGCGGGCGCCTGCACCAGGAACAGCTCACCCGTTTTCCCGGCTGCGAGACCCACATAATTCGCGGCGGGCACCGGCAGAGCAAGCGTTCGCTGAAGGATGCCGCTAAAATCAATCTCCACCTTCACGGGCGCTTTCTTCTTGCTCTTCGAAGCTGCTGGAGCCGGCGGTTGGGGATTTTCCCCGGCCGGTTTTGTTACCTTTTCTTCATCGCTCTGGGGCAGGAGCGGCGACGGCACATTTTTCTGCAGCACAACCACGTAGGCTTGGCGCGTCACCGGATGCGCCTCACTTGTCATATCGAGCCAGCCCGTCGTGAGGCCCATATCCGTGCTGGACGTGAAATAGACATATTTCCCGTTCTGATCGAAAACCGGATAAAGGCAGTCGCTCATCCCGTCCGTAATCTGCGTGGCTTTCTGGCTGGCAAGCGAATAGACGAAAACGCCTCGAAGGTGGTTCGGCAACTGTTTCGTATACGTCAGCCACTCGCTGTCCGGCGACCAGGTGGGATCAAATTCATGAAGAGGAGTGCTGAAAAGGTCGGTATCGACTTTAACGGGCGTCGGATGGGCAAGGTCAACGTACCACAGGTTCATCGCCTGATCGCTGAAGACCAGTTTTTTGCTGTCCGGCGACCACGCAAGGTCATAATAGTAGGCCCAATGCTGATGGAGGGGAATAGTCCTCACCGATCCCAGGCCGTTTTGGTTGCAGATGCGCAGGTCATATTCGCCCGCGCCATCGGAAAAATAAGCGACCCACTCCCCATCCGGCGACCAGGCCGGATCGCGGTCCTCAACGCCGGGACTATTGGTGAGATTGCGGATGTTGCCCTTCTTGACCGGGACCGTAAGAATCTCGCCGTGCGCTTCAAACACCGCTCGCACGCCTTCCGGCGAGATTCCATAATTTTTAATCTGCTTCGCCACATTTTCAAAATGGGGACGCAACTGCGGCATATCCGCAGCGATCGTGATGGGAACCCGCCTCGAGCGGCGGCTCTTGAGATCAAACAGATGAATCTGGCCGAATTGCGAGTAGACAATCGCGCCCGGCCCGGCCGAAGCCGAAAGAATATCAAAGCCGCTATTTTTGAGGACCTGCGTTACCTTTTGGGTTTGAGTGTTGTATGCAAACAGCGTCACCGGACCGCTGCGGTCGGAAAGAAAATACACCGTGTTTCCAATCCACATGGGGTCGTTATCGTTGGAATTGTCGCGCGGGATTTTCACCACGCTCGAATCGGCGAGATTGGCAATCCAGATGGGCGTCGTCTGTCCGCCTCGATAGCCCTGCCAGAACGGCTCCCAGCGGGAATTAGGGACGTAGGCCAAGTGTGTTCCATCAGGAGAATAAGATCCGTGCTCCGCCATAAGCAGCGGAAGTTCTATAGGGAAGCCGCCCGTCACTGGCACGGTGTAAAGCTGGTCGGGATCGGAATAACTGTAGCGCAGCGATAGGAAGAGCACGCTTTTTCCGTCCGGCGTCCATCCCACGGCGACATCCGGACCCGGATGGTAAGTGAGGCGAGTGGGCTCTCCACCTGACGCGGAGACGATGTAGACGTCTATGTTTCCGTCGTAGTCTCCGGTGAAGGCGATCATGGAGCCGTCTGGGGAGAAATAGGGCGCGCTCAGCCGGTCTTCGCCCGTCACCAGCCGGTGCGCCTGGCCACCCTCGCGGCTCACAATCCAAATGTCTCCGCCGTAGGCAAACGCGATCTGGGACTTGCTGACGGTTGGATTCTGCAGGAGCAGCAGATTTGCCGATCGAGCGCACGGAACTGCCACGACGCCAATCAAAACTGCACCCAGCAATCTCGCCAGAGTATGTCTCAATCGTGATTCTCCCAAACGCCAGGACAGGGAACCAAGTTCTGGATGGCTCCTCATCGTGAACCGTCCAAATTGTTTCGTCCGCCGTCTTCGAAACATCCCAGAACCATCCGGCGCCGTCCCTGCGGGTCCGGGCGACAGCACGGTTGCGTAGTATATGCCAACGGGCCGCGGCTGTCGCTAAAAAACAGCCTTGACAGAGAAAAGTTTGGTCACGCGCCCGCAGCCATGCCTTCAACTGCCACGTGTCGCGGAGCTGGCGCATGTTAACCTTGGGCATGACCTGATTGAATGGTGGGTCAGCTTGATGTCGAGGCGGCTTTATGCCGCCCGATGACGAGGCAAGCTTGCTTCTACGAAATTCTATAGGTGAAGCCAAATAGAGCCGTTGAGATTACGTTAGAATAAGAAATTGACTCTTAAATCTATTTCGAAAATAGGGCCACCGTTACCCCCGCGAAAGCAGGGGCTCAGGCTTCCCCCGCCGGGCAAGAGAGATTCCCGTTTACGCGGGAATGACTTTGGCATCCACTTCGTGCTTCGCGGGTGTTACGAAGCGACATGAGCCATCATGAATAATATTCGAGTCCGTTTTGCCCCTTCACCCACCGGCTATCTTCACGTCGGCGGCGCTCGCACCGCGCTCTACAACTGGCTATTTGCGCGTCACCAGGGCGGAGTCTTCATCCTGCGCATCGAGGATACGGATTTAGACCGCTCGCGCCCGGAACTGGTGACAGCGATCCTTAAAAGCCTTGAATGGCTTGGCCTCGGGTGGGATGAAGGCCCTTACTTCCAGTCTCAGCGCCTGGCCCGCTACCAGGAGGTGGCAGCACAACTGGAAGAGGCCGGGTGGGCTTATCCCTGTTTTTGCTCCACCGAAGAGTTGCAGGCTAAGCGCGAGCGCGCGGCGACGGAGCATCGCGCCTGGAAATACGACGGCCACTGCCGCAACCTCCCGGAGGTTGAATCGGCGCGGCTAAAAACCGAAGGCCGTCCCAGCGCGCTTCGCTTCCGCGTCCCCGAGGGAGGCTCAACCAGCTTCGAAGACCGTGTTTTTGGTCGCATCGAGCTGGCTCACGCGGATCTGGAAGACTTCATACTCCTACGCTCCGACGGCAACCCCACCTATCACCTCGGCGTGGTTGTGGACGACCTCGACATGAAAATTTCCCACATCATCCGGGGCGCCGATCACATTTCCAACACGCCCAAACAAATCCTGATGTACCGGGCATTGGGCGCAAGCCTCCCTGAATTTGCTCACCTGCCGCTCATCCTCGGCCCCGATCGCCAGCGGCTTTCCAAGCGCCACGGCGCGACTTCAGTGGAAGCTTATCAGCAGCAAGGAATTCTTCCCGAGGCGCTGGCCAACTTTCTGGCGCTCCTCGGCTGGACGCCCCCGCGGGAGCTTTTGCCGATGGAAGAGATGGCGCAGTCCTTCTCACTCGCCGCGGTGTC
>JASHTR010000337.1 GCA_030040455.1 Terriglobia bacterium
CGGGCGGGCCGCTATAATCGAAGGTAACCAAGATGGGGGGATAGTTCGGTATCTCCCCCGTGTATGCGTCCGTCAGTGTGGCCAGGATCGAGCCGGGGATGCCGTTGTTGTCCGATTCGAGGTAAACGTCGAACGGATTGCCGGGGATGGTGGGTAGCTCAACCGGCAGAACCGCGTCTGCTAGATCCACGCTCGCGCTGGCAGTGAATAGCATAGCCTGTGCGTATTTCCCAAAATCGCTGCCGCTGACGGTCCAGCCGATGGTTTGGTTGAACTCAGGCGAGCCGGTAAAATTGGTGAAGATGGTTATGGTGCTGGCGCTGGCGACTCCGGCCGTGACAATCAGCGCCAAGGCGCCAAGCGCCGCGAAATGCATTGCTCTTCGAAGCCGCGATCCCATGGCTATTTCCTCCTCATTTTTGGCGCCCAGAGCCGTCAAACTGGCCGTGGCCTGTGGGCTCATTTTCAATTCACGCAAGGATGGTTATACCGCTGGAGGGATGGGAGTGTCAATGGGGCTAAAGTCCTTGCCATATGTTGGAGCACGATCACGCCAAAGTCATGTGGGTTTGGAACACGTGTGCTTGGTTCCGGCCCCTGGCACGCCCAAAGCGGGAGGAAGCTCCCGCACTCCACAGATGGTTTGCGCCAGCAGCGCCGTGTAATCTTAAACTTCTGAAATTTTGACATAAACGTGCATGTTGGAGGGAGACCCTCGATCCTTATGCGCTCAGAACGCTCTGCCCCGTCTCGCCCTCCCGGAAAATCTGTGCCGTGAATGCTTGAATTCGCACTCCGTGTTTCCATGCGTCCTTTGGAAGCCCGGCCTTGAGGCACGTCTCTTCCAAAAGGCGGATGCGGTCCCAACTCATCTCCGAAGCGACCTGAGGCAATAGAAGGCCTCGCCTCGCTCCAAGGGAAACAACGAGGCCGTGACGGCCCACTTCAACCTCTTCCGCACGCACTTCCGCCAGTGGAGAAAGGACGGAAATCTCAACGAGCAAGTATGGGACTTCGTCCGGCTGGACGGGGTCGAAGCGGATATCGTTGAGAGCGGCGCCGAGAGCGCAGTCCCGCACCGTGCAGTATAAGGGAGAGACACCTTCGGCGCGCCCGATACAACCCCGCAGCAATCGTCCTTTGCGCAAGGTCACAAAGGCTCCTGCCCGGCATTCGAGCGCGAACGACATCTTACCCCGGCCGGGCCGGGAGCGGTCGCTCGCGAGGGGTGAGGCGTGCTTACCCTGAATTTCCTCTTCCAGCGCGCCTCGCGCCACCCGCAACAGAAACCGTTGCTCGCTTTCATTGAGCGGCAACATCCTTCTCATCCTCCGGCTTGCCCTCGTCCCGGCGAATAACGACCATGCGGGGCTTCGCGGCGGCCTCTTTTTCCGGAGTCTCCATTTTGCGCCAGAAGTGCCAGAAGTATTGCGCGGCAGAAGCCAGCGCGAACCACACGACGAGCCATAAAAGAACCTGGCCGAGAATGTTGAAGGTTGGAAAGCGCGGAACCAGGGCGATCACCGTAATGGCACTTACTTCGAGGACCATTTTTGTTTTGCCCAGCTCGGAGGCCGGGATCACATAACCCTCGGCGCTGGCGATCGCCCGCAACCCTGAAACGGCAAGCTCGCGGCCAATAATGATGACTACAATCCAGGCCGGAACGAGATGAAGCGCCACCAAGGAGATAAAAGCTGAAGATACCAGAAGCTTGTCTGCGATCGGATCGAGCAGCATGCCCAATCGCGAGATCTGCCGCTGGCGGCGGGCAAAATACCCATCGAGAAAATCCGTGATGGCCGCCGCAAGGAAAACACCCACGGCCCACAAATCCATATTTTGGGCATTGGTCAGCAACAACACCACAAGCAGTGGAACGAAAAAAATCCGGAGGAGGGTCAGCGAGTTGGGGAGACTCATGAGCCTTCGATCAGGACCTCGGCCGGCTGTGGGATAACCCGAGCTTCCTGGCGCCGGAGATCAACCTTTTGCGGGTGATGACGAGGTCCAGGAACCCTGCGGCCAATATAGCGGACCTCACCTGCCCTGTCAATGAGCCGCTGAATTGGGTTCGTTTCTTGTGTGGCTGTAGCGGGCTGTGCTTACTTCAGCATCTGAAGCGCAGGTTGTAGCCACGAGAAGAGGAAACCACCGATCTCCGGGAACTGATAGGCAAGAAGGCCTACCAAGGGTAAACCTACAGCGCCACCGAGCCTCAGCCAGAAGTCACCTCCAAGCTCTCCTGGCTTTGAATCGGTAATCGAGCTCAATACGTTATCTCGATGCATCTGCGCGAAGACGGCCGCCACGGCGCTGGCGACCAGAAAGAAGACTGCAAACATGAAAAAATGTAAGGGAGTCCGAGGTTCAAATGGATACGAAGTCAAGGAAAGGACAACGAAAATATATATGCCGGCAACAATTAAAGCAAGATTGCGGATGCGCAGCAGCACAATCAGGATGAAATTGAAAAAGACCAGGCAAACGAACTGCTCAACCGCCTCCACATCACGCGGGATAGTCTGTGCACTTTTTTCATTTGATGAGTCAAGCGCGGAGGAGCTGTCTTCAGCATCCCAAACGTCTAATAGAAACCTGAGGCCCGCACCACATGCGGCGGCCACTTTTTTGCGAAATTCAACGAACGAATTGACGAGCCGGTCTTCGTCGTTCCCCCAGGTTACGACTGCAGCCCGAATTCTGGTCAGCTCGTTGTTTGCCGCGCTAATCGAGGCCCAAAGCTCCGGACGGCGTGTTTTCAACGACAGGGTATTGCCAAGCTGAGTTATGCTCTCTACTTCTCGAGATAAGATGACGTGGATGGCATCCAGGCTTCCCAAAGACATATGCCAGATCGGCGTCCAAGAGAAGCCCTTGAGCCGTATGAAACCTCGCCGCAAGGGAAAGCGGTCGAGCGAGCGGAGCAGATTACGGCATTCCAGCCAGGTTATGGTCAGGCTCGAAAGGCTGGAAGCTAAAGCAAGCAAGGCGAGAGCGAGCAAGGCGGCGTAGATGAGATCGAATGCCGAATGTTCGAGACTTTGGATTGGGCGCATCATGAGTGCGCCGAAGATGCAGACAAGGACAACCGCGACAGCAAGCGGCAGGATATACAATCGAATGTCCCGGCCGAAGGGTCTCGCAGCCTCGAGCAGTCCCTGGCGGTGTTCTTCGCTCAACTCAAGAAGCCTTGCGGCTTGAGGGCTCTCTGACCCAAAGGACAGATCCTTTGCGGCAGGCAACAGAGGCCGTCGCTTATCCAGTAGGAGAAGCCCTGCCAGACTTTGCCAGGCCCACCAAAGACCTGCAGCGATCAGCAGTAGAATCGGCGGCAAAGTAGAGAGACCGGAAGAAAGGTGAACGTAGCGGTAAGCGAACAGACTGTCTGAGCCCAGAGCCCACCAGACGGAAAAAAATAAGGCGAAGCACGCTCCGGCAGCAGCCAAAAGGACCATGGGAGACGTTACCAACTTAGGCGGGAGCTCCGTAGAGGGCATGGCGGTTTCCCCACGCGGTGACTCATTTTGGGGCTCTCTTCGGCGAAGATCCAGAAAGCAAACGTAAAGAAACCCGATCATGCCCGCCACCGGCAAAATGATTCCAGCAAGCCACCATGAGCTCCAGCCCGCCTGTCTCACCGCACACAGGCATGGCAGAAGCAACGAGAGACCCGCACAGAGGATCAGAATGGATAATATGACCAAGATGCTACTTCGATTTGGGTCTTTGACCGGAGAAAAATTAGCCATCACCGCTGCTTTCGAAAAAACCGATCCCTTTCGAATCAACCCAACGTAGCAGAGGGCGAGCAGTGCTGTGAGACAGGATAAGAATATCCACGAGGGAGTCGCCTGCATGGGAAACAGAAGGGAAGCGGAGTCTCCGGTTTGCGCCCGGCGCAACTGGGCCAGAGGCCAATAGCCATTACGGCCTAATGCCATCAGCCACGATGGCGGGTCATCACGTTTGGATTCATGGCCGGGACGTAAGAGCGAGGACATCGCCAAATAGGTGCCCAGGGAGTCGCTGGCAGGAAAAACAATTCGATCGTAATCCTGTGGGTGGTTCCGGGCTGCATCAAGCTCCGGTGTTCCCGCCCACACAGGATTTTGCGTTATGGCAAGCATTCCACGGAACGGTGTGCTCTCGCTCGCGCTCTGCAAGAGAAGATCAGCCCCGAACGTCACGATCCGGGCCTGCGGAAAATTGCTGCGCAGATAACGGCTGAGAAATACCAAGTCGAGGGAACTGGTAGCCCGCAGCAAGATGAAGCGCGATTGCCGGGCACGCAGCCTGGAGACGATCGTCGTCATAACGCTCTCCTGGGACAGGGGCGTCTGAAAATGAGAGTACGTTGGGACCGTGTCGTCATCGTTCCCGGTATCTTCCAACTTCAGTTGTAGCTTCGAGCGGGGCGGACGCGTTCCATCGGTTCCGGAAAGTTGCGCCTCACTGATTTCCTCCTCATAGGCGGCGCGCAACGAGGCGATTCCCCGCGGAAAATACAGATGGTAAATTTCCTTGGGTTGGGAACAACCACTCGGACTAGCGCCATAAGCCGTTTCGTCTTCCGAGAGAGTGGCAATATCCTTCGGGGGGTAGTGCCATTTCTTGGACAGAAATCTTACGAAGCCATCCAGTTCATCGCAATCGGTGCTGCTATAAGAGGAAAGCTCAACGTTCGGCTGCTTGTGAGGTTTGCTCTCGTCGAACCAATCCTTCATCCTCTCGCTGCGAATGGTGCCGCTGTGAACCTGAACCCGATCGAAAGCTTGAATCTGAGAACCATCCTGCAAAAGTTCTTCCAGAGAGTACAATGATCCGGAAAATGTGGGTCCCATGATCCGAAGCGTTATTCTGTCTCCTGGCATCGCGCTCCCGCGAATTGTCCGGATTGCAAGCAGCGCATTTTGAAACTGCCGCTTCATGATTCCTTCGGTGGGAAGCTCACCGACTACAAACACAAACAGGTATCTGAGGTTTCCTTGCATCTGCTGTTCGCGGAAAATCATCAAACCGGGGACCTCTTCCCTGGCCAGTTGGTAGCTCCGCTCCGCCAAGCGAGACCGGAAGTCCGTGGACTCGTTGTGTTCTCTGTTATCCCAAGGCATGGTTGCTCGGCCAAAAGCGTAGTGAGCGTCTTGAGCGGCCTGTTCGATAGCATCAAGACTGCGATCAAAGAAAAGGCTGAGATGACTGTGAACGGGATCGGGGACGATGGCAACAATGAAGTCCAACTTGTCCGCCATGTCTGGCGGCACCCCAAGGCGATTCTCAGGTAGTTTCGGATCGGGTCTCGTCTTCCCAGCGATGTCCTCCGGATCTCCCGACTTAGCAGGCTCCGTCACAAAACCAGTTTCAGCCGCTTCTTGGCCAGGCCAGAAGAAACGGCTGATGGTGTCTCTTAGATCGTCGGAAGGGCAGAGGCAATTGCGGTTCGTGCAGATCAGATGCTCGTCCAGATTGCAAGTGACCAGGTTACGGAGACTATCTTCGGACGCCGAGGCAGGACTTTGGTGAACGACCTCGGAAGGTGTGGCCTTCTCATAAGGTGGAGTGGTGACACTGTGGTTGAAAAAGACAGCTCCCACGACGGCGGCCAGTAAAACCACATTGGAGTTCCTGGTCATAAGCCCCTCCTCGAACTTCAGAGCTTGCTCCGAGGGCGATACCGATCCCCGCTCTCCGGGTGGCATTTGACGCTGCTCGCGTAACTCGCAGCGCGTGCTTGCTCCTCATGCGATCCCGGCGCGCTCGGCTTTTTGTTTTGTGAGTATTGGCTGACCGATAACTTACACCCGGAGACCTTAAAATGCAACAGGCGGGTGAGACGTGGAATCTTGATGCCGGATTTCCTGCACCTTGCTCGTCATTGTTGGTTGGCGGACGAGTTGAAGGAATATTACAGGTGGAGGTCCAGCGGGTTCTGGTTCTGCGCGGAGGTCATGATGAGATCACGCTGGAGAAAGGTGACGCGGAGTTGTTTTTTAACCCCGCAGCTTATTATGGTGTTGGGCACGAAGCCACAGCATTTCTGCAATACGAGACGACCTGCATCATGCGTCGATGCCGGAAGCTCCGCACCGGCCCGTCACGCTGGAATGCGTGGCAGGAGCCTCGCCCGCGTCTGTAGTGTAGGCTAGATTGATAGTGGGTGTTTCAGAGGCTCGATTAGACGCGGCGAAGGAGAGTTCAGAGGCTAGCGTCCGGTCATCCCCTCTGCCCCAGGATTGTGCAAAACTTCGGAAGGGTTTTAAGCTTGCTTAACAGTCGTCAAGGCAAGGAAGTCCTGTGAAAACATCCACGCAACACGCCTAATCCATTGAAACCAATGGACATGGATTTATTTACCACAACGTTAATTCCCCAAAATAGAACGGGCGAGCGCAACGGCGGTGCGCAGGAAGACCGGATTTTTCCACAGCGTTTTCCACAGCGCTTTTCGCAGCAAAATACAGGGTGAAATTCACTTTGCTACCCCCCCTCTACGGTGGAAAGTGAAGAAGCCACCTCAGCCCGCAGCGACTCGGTAACCCGCGCCCGTATGCGCACGGAGCTATCGAGATATTGCGTGGAAAGAACGGCTCCGGCGCGAAGCAGCAAGGCAAGCGTTTTACCATCGGAGGTGGAAACTTCAAATTCTGTTTCGACGGCGGGTTCCGGAGCCAGAGCCCGATCGATGCGGCGGAGCAACTCGGGAAGGCCGCTGCCCGTGAGCGCAGAAACCGCAATCCCGGCTTCAGGCGCAGGGCGACGAAGGCCGGGTTCAGGAATCCGGTCCACTTTGTTCCACACGTGAAGGAGAGGGGTGGACGCAAGGCCCATGCTCTCAAGCAAGCCAGCGACCACCCGATCCTGGTCCTCCCAATCCGGAGTCGAGGCATCCGTGACGTGAAGCAGCAGGTCCGCGCTCTCGAGTTCTTCAAAAGTAGCGCGGAAGGCGGCAACGAGGTGGGCAGGAAGACGGCGGATAAACCCGACGGTGTCCGAAAGCAGCACTTTGCGATGAGATTCGAGTTGGATGAGGCGCACCGTTGGATCAAGCGTAGCGAACAGGCGCGAAGAGGTCGGCGCGTTGAATCCCGTCAGGGCGTTGAACAGGGTCGATTTTCCGGCGTTGGTATAGCCGACGAGGGCAACGTTTAGGAAGCGCTGTTTGCGGCGATGCTCGCGGTGAAGGCCCCGCTGCGAGCGGACGCGTTCGAGGGCGTCTCGCAGCCGCTGGACGCGGGCCCGAACCCGGCGTCGGTCAAATTCGAGTTGCTGTTCGCCAGGCCCGCGCGTGCCGATGCCCCCGCCCAGCCGTGAAAGCAGCGTGCCATGCCCGGCGAGGCGGGGCAGCAGATAGGTGAGCTGCGCGAGCTCGACCTGGAGCTTACCTTCGCGCGTCCGCGCGCGGCGCGCGAAGATGTCCAGAATGAGCTGCGTCCGGTCAATCACGCGAAGGTCCAGGGCTTCTTCCAGGTTTCGGAGTTGCGTTGGGGTCAGGTCATGACCGAAAATCACCGTCTTCGCTCCTGCCGCTTGCGCTTCCCGGCGAATCTGTTCCAGCTTCCCGCGACCCACAAGCGTGGCCGGGTCCGGATGCGAAGAGCGCTGGCAAGTTGATCCCAGCATCCGCGCCCCGGCGCTCGCCGCAAGCTCCTTCAGCTCCCCGAAGGATCCCCCATCGTCTAGCGCGCGCGATGGCCCGGAGCCGTTGCCTCGCCGGCTGCATTCCCATTCAACAAGATAAACGCCTTCACGGGCTTCGAAAATATTATTCCTCCGTGGTGTTCTGGGGCGTTGCGGACGCCTCTGTGCGATGGACGAGGACCGTTGAGATGGCGTGTTTGAAGATCAGTTGTTCCTGGTGGTTACTCTCCAGAATGAGCGAGAACTTATCGAAGCTTCGGATGCGCCCGCTGATTTTAACTCCGTTCACAAGATAGATCGTGACGGCGGACTTTTCCCGCCGCGCGTTGTTTAGGAATCCCTCCTGGATGTTCTGCTGGTTTCTCTCTGCCAGGTCTTTCTTGTCGCTTCCCAAAGCAGTCATCGATGAGTCCTTTCACTCCTGCGTCGCGGATTTTCGGCTTAACCTGCGGGAGAGCCGCTCCCCAAGCCCAAAACTGAGAAGCGGTGAGAAAATTAGAACATTATATGGGCGGACATAAGTCGGCAGCGGTCCAAAACTGTAGCGCCGCTACAGAAAACGACTGCTGCCGACTTATGTCCTTACGTTTAGCAAAAAAGCCTCTCGCAGAGGCGCAAAGCCGCAAGGGTACGCAAAGAAACCACAGGCGTTCCACTTTTGCGTTTCTTGGCGCCTTAGCGCCTTTGTGAGAGCTTGTTAGTTTTTCCACAGCCTCTCAGTCATTACCCTTTGCGAGGTTTTTTGTCGACCCCATTCTTCGCACCTCCTCAACCCGCGCAGGTAGCGTCCGATGAAGAAGCTGCAAAACTTCTCGTTGAATGTCGGGGTCGTCGCCGAAGCCCATAAACCACGTCACTCCCTCTTCGCGCCGAAACCAGGTTAACTGGCGCTTGGCGTAATGCCGGGTTTCTGCTTGTGTTTCCTGAACGGCCTCTTGAAGGGAGAAACCTCCTCGCACCACCGCCTGCGCCTGGCGATAGCCGAGAGCGGTGAAAGGTCCAGGGTCTCCATATTTTTCAAGCAAGGCCCGGGCCTCTTCGATGAGTCCTGAAGCAAACATCCATTCCGTCCTCCGGTCAATGCGGCGATAGAGCGCGCGACGCTCCGGCTCAAGCCCGACTTTGAATACCCTGAACCCCGCAAGACCTCGTCTGCCCCTAGCCTGCAAGCGAGAGAGAGGCTGGCGCGCCAGGAAGCACACTTCCAGCGCTCGAATGATTTTTTGGCTGTCGTGAGGATGAACGTGCGCCGCCGAGGGCAGGTCAAGGCGGGTTAGCAGGCGGTGGAGAAAGGCTTTCCCCCGCCGGTCCGCCGCAGCGCGAAGCTTCGCCCGAAGTTGCTCGGAGCGCGCAGGACCTTCGAACAGGCCGTGCAACAACGCTCGCAGATAGAGCCCGGTGCCTCCCACAAAAATCGGTAAACGTCCTCGCTTTTTCACTCCCTCAAGTGCCTCAAGTGCCAAGCGCCGGTAGTGCCCTGCGGTAAAGACGCGCCCCGGCTGGGCAATATCGAGGAG
>JASHTR010000338.1 GCA_030040455.1 Terriglobia bacterium
CCAGGCTTCCGCCGTTGCTCACCAGGATGGTGCCGGCATTGGTGATCGTATCCAGCAAGCCGGTGCTGGTGCCCGGCGATGTAAACGTGGTCCCGTTGGAGATCGTGACTCCATCAAGGACGGCGTTGTTCCCTTCCATCGTCCCCCCGTTAACCGTGTTGAGCGTGCCGCCGGTGATCGTGTTCGCGACCACAACAGAACCGCCGTTGGCCGTGATGTTTCCGCCGGTGTTATCAACCGGGGCGCCGAGATAAAGTTCAGCGCCGCTCGATGCTTCCATCAACCCCTCATTTGTAACGGCGCTGGGGCTGACGTTCAGTATGCTGAGTTGCCCGCTGGCGGTTGTGGCGTCAATAATTCCGTCGGAGTCGTTGATCAGCGTGATGCCTCCGATGTTCCCATTTCCTTGAATGGTGTTGTTGACGTTCTCGAGCGTCGCGGGGCTGCTGTACGCTGTGATCTCCGCCGGCCCCTCGTTCGCCGTAGACGTGCTGAAAAGCGTTACCGTGCCGCCACCTTCGAGCGTCGCGTAATTCTCCGTTGCGCCGGAGCTGCCGATCCCTAAGCCTGTAGCGAATTCCCCGGTACCGTTCACATAAATCGTGCCGTTATTTTTGATGGTCCCATTAATGTTGGTCCCGGTGTTATCGATATACGTGCCGTTGATCGTCACCGCTCCTTCCGACGTGCTGCCGTCCAGGGTGGCGCCGGTGACGGATTCCAAGGTCCCGCCGTTGATGTTCGTGAGCGTCCCGCCTTGAATCGTCGAGCTCGAGATTTCTACCGTGCCGCCGTTGGCAGTAATGTTGCCTCCGCCGTTCGCGACGGTGGTGTCTTGAATGGCCAACGTGCCGGTAGTCGCTTCCATCAAGCCTGCGTTCGTTGCTCCACCGCTCGCGAGGACGAGGAGCGTTGTGTTCTCACCGCTGGCAGTGGTAGCGTCAATCGTCCCACTTTCCTCATTCACCAGCCCGGTCACCTCGATGTCCCCATTTCCCTCGATGATGTTATCCACATTGTCCAAAGTGTTCGAAGTGTGGCCGAGGTTGCCGATAATTGCCGTGCTGCCGCTCGGCGCGGTCATCGTTATGGTCCCGCCGCCGCTGAGGGTCACATCGCCATTGGCGCCGAGCTGCAAAGGAGCGTTGGACAATTCAATGTTGCCGGCGTTTTCGATCGTGGTCCCATAGATGCTGAGAGATCCCTCGACAGCAGAGACGACGCTCAAGGTGTCCGCCGAGTTGATGGTCAGGTCATCCATGCTGGCGTACCCGACGTCGTCCAATGTGACAGTGGTCGCTGAGGAATTCAGAATGCAAACGCTCGTGGTGGAGCTGTTGGGCGCCTCGGTTGATGGATTCCAGTTGCCCGGCACATCCCAGTCGCCGGATCCGCTGATGTTCCATATGGCTACCCCCGCCTCCGCCGTACACGAGAATTGCGCATAGGCCGGGACTACGCTAAAACCCAGAACAAGAGTGAAAAAAGCGAGTACCGCTACGAAACTTAGACATGACTTGCTTGACTGCATGACTTCCCCCTTCCCTGAAGATTAGCTTGATGCGGTTTCGACTCCGAAGCCAGAGAACACCACTACATTGGGACTGCGCGCCTTTCTACCTGACAGCGTGGCCAAGCATACCTCCCTTCGAGCCAAGACGGGGCGACCCGATACGCCGGAGCGGCATATCGGGTCGACACACCCCAGCCAACACTTATGGAGGTAGAGCCACCGGGAGCGCAACCATTTCCGGAGGGCCGAACAGGCCTGGGAAGGCAGCGCTCCCGTCAAACTAATCACTAACCACGAACTACTGCCTTTCGCTTCATCATCCAGCCGAGGCCCAGTAATCCCATGCCAAGAAGGAACAACGAGGCTGGCTCGGGAACGGCACTCGCGCCGGATGGGCTGGCAGTCCCGGAGATGTTTACCTGAAGCCCGGACGGCCCACCGTCGTTATGAACGTCAAGCACCAGCGTGTTCGTACCGCTCACAAACCCGGAACTGATCGTAAATGGCGTGAGCGAGCCGAAACTGGTGCCGCCCAGGGTAATGCCTGTGGAAACCCCATTTAGCGTGATGGATCCCTCATTATCTGTGGCCCAAGATCCGGTTAACGCTGCGGTGCTAGGGTCTAACCCCGCCAAAGAAAACGTAATCTCATAAAGGAAATCCCCCACATCGTCCTGGCACGTGGAAGTGATCCACTGGGATGTCGTCGTGTCAGCTACATATACAGCATTGGGAGTTTCGGTGATCGCTGCCGTGGCGCCGCAGGGGCTACTGGTTATGGTGTAGTGGGGGTCGGTGGCGCCAACAGCCAATAATGCGCCGCTGCTATTAACGCCAGAGCTGAAGATAACTATAGAATTGGCGCTCGCTGAACCAGGCCATGCGAACAGGCACGCTAACAATGCCACGCTTACGCCCAAGACCGGAAGTAAACCGTCTTTCACAAGTCTTTTCATTGCTATCCTCCCTATCTTTAGCTCAAAAACGGAGATGTCATGATGACGAGGTAGATGTTGACTAACTTGCTCCTTGACAGCCCCCTGCACTCAAACTACGATGGCCGAATGGCAGTACCCCTTCACCCGGCAGACGCTCCCTTGCGCATCTCAGCCAGTTTACGAACAAACGAAATGAAAAATACTTAAGGATTTGCTGATATGTTCTGAAAGTTTGCAAAAAACCTTTATGAAGGAAGAGCCCCGTCATCTATACCTCTTTGGCCCCTTTCGCCTGGATCCTGCGAAACGCATTTTGTGGCGAGGTTCGGAGCCCGTTTCCTTGCCCGGAAGAGCTTTTGACACGCTTCTGGTTCTCCTTCAGAACGCTGAAAAGACGGTTGAGAAGGATCAGATCATCGAGGCGGTATGGGGAGGGGCGGCGGTTGAAGAGAACAACCTGACGCAGTGCATTTCCACGCTGCGGAAGGCGCTGGGTGAGACCAAGGGAGATCCGAAGTACATCCTGACGTTACCCGGAACAGGATATCGGTTCGTCGCCGACGTGACGCAAAAGCTTCACGATGCCACAGCGGCAGCCTCCCCGGTTGGGATGCCGGCCAAAGAGGCCACCCGGCCACCTGCTGGCAATGGAAGCGCATCCTCTTCCGTGTCCAGCGGGGTTCCGGGGCGAGTTGACCCTGAGGCCCGGCCAGCTCGGCGCCCTCCGGGGCCACTCAACGCCTTGCATTTCAGGCAGAAACTTGGATTGCTTCTGTTCCTGGCCGCTGCGGTATTTGCCGGATATTGGGTTATCAAGGAGCAGTCAGCCAAGTCGAATGCCCGGAAAAAGGCCGCACCGGCCCGCCGCACCATGCTCGCCGTGCTACCATTCCAGAATCTTACCGGCGATCCGAGCCAGGCTAACTTTATCGATGGCCTGACCGAGGAGATCACCACCCAATTGGGCAATGCCGACCAGTTCGGGGTTATCGCCCGCACTTCGGTGATGCGGTACAAACACACAAACGAAGGTTTGCACCGTATCGCCGGAGAACTTGGGGTGAACTACGTCGTTGAAGGAAGCGTGCGCCAGTCGGCAGGCAGAGTAAGAATCTCCGTGCAGCTTATCCAGGTTGCCGATCAGACGCACGTCTGGGCGCAAAGCTACGAGAGACCCCTGGGGAACGTGCTGGCGCTTGAGGCGGAGGTGGCGCAGGATGTTCAGGAGGAAGTCACGCGGCGACTATATTCCCTGACGAGGCCTGCTTCCCTTCCCATAAATGCTGAAGCGCGCGAAGCGTATCTGAAGGGCCTCTATTTTTTCAATCGACGCGACGAAGCGGGCCTCCTGAAAGCAGTGGCGAGCTTTCAGGAAGCCATTCGCAGGCAACCCGGCTACGCCTCGGCTTATGCGGGTCTGGCGAATTGCTACATCCTGCTCACACTCTATGGAACTCGCAGCGATCCGGCATCCGCCAAGGCCGCAGCCCTCAAAGCCGTAACCCTCGATGATTCCCTGGCGGAAGGCCACACGGCGTTCGGGGCAGCCAAAGCGCTCTTCGACTGGGACTGGCCGGGTGCCGGAAGCGAGCTCCGGCGGGCGCTCAGCTTGAATCCGAACAGCGAGTTGGCACATCATTGGTACGCTGCCTTTTATCTGGCTCCGCAAGGACGGAACCTTGAGTCTATCGCTGAGATGAGGCTCGCTCTGAAGCTCGACCCGGTTTCACTGATCGCCAATACCGATCTAGGATGGGCGTACTTCATCTCCGGCCGTTATGGGGACGCATTTCGGCAGTACCAAAAGACGCTGGAGCTCAGCGCCAACTTCGTACCGCTGCACTTTCGGTTGTCTGAATATTACTTGGTGAAGCAGATGTACGCGGACTGGTCCAGAGAAATCGTGTTGGACTATCGCCTCTCAGGAGATGCAAAAGCCGCCGCAATCGTGGAACGCGCATACCGGCAGACGGGCTATCACGGGGTGCTATTGGCTGAGCTTAGCTCCGCCAAAGCGGACGGCGACCCGGCGATTTCCGCACCCTGGAGCGTGGCGCTCAATTACGCCCTTCTGAACCGCAAGGACGATGCGCTTCGCGTCCTCACGGCGATGTATGACCGCCACGATCCCTCGCTACTCTATATCAAGGTCGATCCTGTCTTCTCCAGCCTGAAACCCGATCCGAGGTTCCAGACCATCGAGCGGCATATGGGGTTAATCCAATAAGGAGCTGTTAAGAAATATCATGAACCGCGCCATCGCAACGCTGACCATCGCTGCCATTGCCTGCCTCGCTCCATCAACGCGGGCGCAGACGGGCGACATCGTGGTTCGGCCGCAGGAGATTGAGGGCGTCTTGGCGAATCCGGGAATGGGAATTGAAACCTTTCAGCGATTTAACGGCGATTCACTCAATCCCGGTTTTAGATGGTCCGAAGCAGGGCCTACGACAAGCCTCGCGCCGTCTGCTGCCAAGCCCGACTTTCCTGTAAGCACCATTTCTTATTGTCGCTGGTTTTGGGAGACGCTCGAACCCGAGCATGGAGAAATTCATTGGGAGATCATCGACAACGCTCTCGAAGCGGCGCGCGCGCACCATCAAACTCTGGCCATCCGGCTGATGCCTTA
>JASHTR010000339.1 GCA_030040455.1 Terriglobia bacterium
CAGGGCAATTGGGCACTGGACGTAAAGCTGGACGTCAAGGCCGGAAGCCAGGCTCAGCAACTGCCATTTGCCGTGGTTCTGGTGGGGCAGTATCAAGGGTAACGGCATCAGCGTGGGATGCAGTGATTCGTGGGATAGCGCAGACTTCGTGCTTTTCGGAACCCGCGGTTTTCCCACAGACAGATAAGCCGCATCAGGGTTTCCAAAGGCGGGAAATTTTGCGCGGCCATGGGAACCGAGTGGGGGGGAAGATAACCATGAGGTTGTGGAAAGGGATCGCAAGATTGAATAAGAAGGTGCCTGGGAAGGCTTTCCTGCTCTTCGTTCTGGCTCTTGTGGTTCCTTGGGCTCAGGCAACTCCGAAACCACAAGAGGTGAACGGCCTCACGGTGGTGCGGGGTACGCTCGTCTCCATTCCCGGCAAGGGACCTGCGTTGAAAGGGGCCAGCCGCGAGTATGTTTTGGAAGGTCAATCCGAGTATCTTCTCCGCACTTTGGAGGACAAGCGCCTTTTGAACCACGAGCTCCAATTGGTTGGCACCGAAGGTCCTGACGGAACTTTTACCGTCCAGAAACTCTACGACGTGCATAACGGAAAACTTTACCACGTTCAATATTACTGCGAGGTTTGCAACATCACTTACGTCCAGCCCGGCCATTGCTATTGCTGCGGGCGCGAAACGAAATTACAGGAAGTGCCCGTGGACCCAAGCAACCCGTGAAGCCGGATCTCCGACCAGCTAATTCCCATAACCGCTTTCTTGACATCTTTTTGGCTGCATAATATAACGCCATTTGTTTCTGTAAACCCGGACCGTAAATCGGAAAATTGGACGTGTGCCATGCGACCTTCGTTATTTCTTTTTTTGTCAGCGGTTTCGCTGTTGACTCAGGTGTTCGTATCCTGCTCTTCTCCTCCGGCTGGTGCACCACGCTCTTCCTCCTCCTCTCCTTCCTCTCGCGAAGGCGGATCTTTTGTGCGCACGCAAACGATGGAGCCGCGGCCGGAAGCCTCCGGCTTCTCGAGTGTCGGGCCTGTAGCAGCAAACTTATGGACGTTTAACGCGCTCAACATGGTTGACCCCGCGCTCAAGACCCAGGTCTTTTACGTCACTTCTTTCAACGAGTCGGGTGGGGGACAATTCTTTCAAACAGAAGGGAAGCCGGCGCGCACCGGCCAGCTTATCGAGCTCGACTATCTTCATAACCGGGCAAAAGCATGGGTGATGCCGGCCGGGATTGGATCGTGGGGAATTATCAAGGGACAAGACGGCAATATCTACATGGGGTCATACAACGGCGGAGAGCTCATGTGTTTCAATCCACGAACGGAAAAGTGGGTAGAGCTTCCCCAGGCTTCGCCACAATTTCGCAGGCAGGAATTTATTATTTGCGACCTGGCACAGGCGCCGGATGGCGACATCTATTATGGCACCTACCCTGGCGCGCATTTGGTTCGCTACGATCCCCACGCAAGAACGGTGACGGACCTGGGCAAGGTTGCCGATGAGAATTACGTCCGGTGGGTCGCCGTGACGCACCAAGGAGTGGTGCTCTGCGGGGTCGGCCCGCGGCGGGGCAGAGTTATCGCCTATAATCCGCGGACACGTGTTTTCCGGACGATCACTCCGGCACGTTATCAAACACCCGGAGTTTTTTCCAAGCCCCTGGTAAGCGATCGCTACGCCGTCGAGTGCCAGCATCGGCCCGGCGGCAAGGTTCTGGTTTATGATCCCTCGACCCTCAAGCTTTTGAATGTTTTCACCGTTCCCCAGAAGAACAATGGATCGGGCAACCAATCCATTTTCACTCTTGTTGATTCGAATCACGTGCTCTACCAGGACGACGACCTGAAGTTGATGAAGCTGAATCTGACGAGCGGCAGACGCGCGGTGCTGTTTGCATCGCCAGGAACGGCGGCGAACAACCGATGGTATTTCGATCAGTCGGGCAATCTTCTCGGCTTGCTTGTCCAATCCTATGTCTATCTGAACCTGAAAACGGGCAAGGTGACGCATCGCCTTATCCCGGTGAAGGGTCTTGGCCAGCACGTCCTATGGCTCAGCGCTTTCCCGGATGGATCGATCTAC
This sequence comes from Terriglobia bacterium, assembly GCA_030040455.1. Lineage (GTDB taxonomy): Bacteria > Acidobacteriota > Terriglobia > UBA7540 > UBA7540 > RH2-MAG17b. Next base: position 2,091 of record JASHTR010000339.1, read on the forward strand.
GGCGGGCCCGGTCTGGGGCAAACCTTCTTCGCTTTTAAGCCGAAACAGAACGTCCTCACCTCCTACGACCAAGTGAACGATCGCACCGGAGAGATTTATTATGGCATTCCCTATAACGGCAGGCTCTACACGATCTCTTATGCGGAGGCTGGCCTCTCAGTGTTTGACCCTTCAAAACCGTGGAATCCTGGCGAATCCGCTGCTTCGAACCCGAGAGCCATTTTGTATATGCCCGAGGATCAGTACCGGCCGGTGGGTGGCATTCATCTTGGGCCAGGGGAGAAAATGTACATTGGCACTCAGCCCGATTATGGATTAGTCGGGGGAGCCCTCTCAGTTTTTGATCCAACGACGGAAAAACTGGAGGTGCATCGCAACATTATTCCCAACGAGGAGGTCAGCGCCATCGGCGCGGACGGCCGATACGTCTATTGCGGCACGGACGTCGATGGCGGCGGAGGCAGCAAGCCGGTTGCGCGCAAAGCCCGCTTCTTTGTGTGGGAT
>JASHTR010000340.1 GCA_030040455.1 Terriglobia bacterium
TGCTCGACTCCAATGTATACTTGCCTGTACGAGGTATCCAACTCAATGAGTCTGTCTCTCTTTTGACATGTTGACCTAAGGTAGAGGTGAATTTTTCAGGAGCCACGGACTTGCCGCAGCCAGCCAACAGAAGGGTCGCTGTCAACAGAACGATTGTTCGCTTCATAATCACCTCAGCCAATTTTCGACAGCGTCGATGCGCGTGACCTGATGGTCTCGACCGACGGGCGAGTGGCTCCCCAAATTCGAGTAACGTTGTATAACCCAAACCATCTATAAACTCGAGTGGCAGTCGGCGTTGGCTCCCGGTCGTAGCCCTGCGTTCGGAGAGAGAAGCTATGGCCGGTCGCTGCCCCATATCGCGTCTGGGCCTCGGCCTCTTCCGGTTAAAATCTCATAACCATTCGCTGCTGCCCAATGTTGGGCTGCGGCCTCCAGCTTCGGGTTTCCGCAGTTCAGGAAATCCTCAGCCATCGCCTCCGTCCTCCACCCCGTTCCGCTATGGCCCAGCGCCTTTATGAGGGCATCCTCCGAGCCTGGCACGCCCAGCCCGATGAAGTATTTGTGATAGTAAGCAATTACTGTCGTGTCCTGCCTGTTCAGTACATCCAGAAACGCCGCCTTGACGCGAGGATCCGGATGTTCGCCTCCCAAATTTAGAAAGAGCGCCCTAAATACTTTTAGCCGCACCGTGGAGTCGCTGTCCTCAGTTTCGGACAACAGGGGTTCAATGCAACCTTCTCCGCAACCCAAGTAGTCGACCGCCACTCTCGAAACTTTAGAGTCACTGTCTCCAAGGGCCGCAACGAGCGGCGGGGCAATAACTTGCCCGAGATCCCCGTGAGAAAAGAGAATGCTCCCGAGAGTTGATACCGCCGCTTCTCGTTCCAAATCATTTCGACTCTTCATGAGCGCGATAATGGGCGGGAGAGGTGGGGGCGGTTCAGCGGCTGCGAGAGCACGGCTCGCCGCTTCGCGCACGCCGGCGTTGGGATCCTTCAACAGGGCCAATAGCAAACGCATCTCGCGCTTATCACGTCGCAGATATTGTGGGATGATTCCGGGTAGGGTAGATAACGGACCAGAGTCACCCAAATAGAGGCCGTCTAATTCGTCCGCGGCATGAGCCCTCACAGTGGACGCCGGATCCTGCAACTCTGAGGTGAGCCGATTAATGCGGCCTATCTCATACCAATAGGCAAGAGCCACAACGAGGCCCAGCAGTGCTGCCAGAATCAATCCGCCCTTTACGTAAGATCGATTGCTCCGTCGGGATGGCTTGCGATTTATCACGTGAGTCGACGGACGGGGCCCTACGAAGGCTGCCACGGTCTGCGCACAGGGACTCCGCACCGGTGCAGACCCCTTTTTCCCCAGGCCGCCATTTGGCATGCGGCCGCGAGCTGAAACTCTGGGGAGTCAGCAAGGCCGAGGGCGTTGCACAAAAGCGATCTCACCGTGAACGGCGAACGACCTTAGTGACAGTTCTCGAAGCCGCGGAAAGGCTGGCCGGAAAGATCAATGGTGGCAATTGTCACGCTCACGGCATCGATGTTGATTGGCCCCTCTGTTCGTCCGTCACGGGCATACCCATATGACTTTCTTACCTTATATTCTGAATACCCGCGCTTGCAGGGCCCTTCGACAATCAACCATGCGCTGATTCTGTTTCCCGGGTTATCAAAATACAGCAACAACATCTCGGTCGCGGGAGGCTCTCTGTAGATGATTGGATCTCCACCTTCCCAATCTCCAGAGCCGAGCATGCGCGAAACATCGTTGTAGGTCATACCCCGGTGTAACGCATGAGTGACTGCGCTATACGCACCACGCGAGGAACATGAAATCAAGAGAATGGAGCAAGCCACAATTCCAACCGCTAACAGCGTTAGCTTTGGCCCTTTTTTGGTTTTCATTGATCTACTGTTGTGCGTTGTGAGGCCGCCTAACCATCCAAGCTGAGCCACGCTGACCGGCGAGTGGCTCCGCAAGATGGGTCATCGTTATATAATCCAAATCACCTATAAACTCAAGTGGCAGTCGGTGTTGGCTTCGGCGCGGCGTTAGGCGCTTGGCTCATCCGCCAAGAATTTTTTTAGCCGACGCAAACCAAAGAACTGAACCTCCGCCAGAACTGGCGTCCAACTGCTCGGTGCCACCGTGACCCTGCATGATGGTTGTGTAATAATCGTCATCTGATATTTTGTAACCGCTGTTTGAGAGATGTGCCACGACCATCTTGAGCCTAGCTTGGCTACGGATGGACGCGGGATCACGAAACCAGAGACCATAAACCGTTCTGCTGTCGTCACAGAGTGGGCAGTATTCGCCGTCGGTCGTAAAGAGAAAGCCACGATGGCAAAACTTCTTGGACTCTGTTGATGTTTCGGATGCAGTGGCCTGCTCTTTGGCGGCGGATGAAGGCGCCGGTGAGGTGGTGTCTGTAACGGCTATCCTTCCTTCGGTGATAAGGTGAACAGTTCCTGTATCTTTCGTTGTCATCATGGCATTCCAGATTGTATCTGGTCCGTGGCTGGGTAGAACTCCAAAGATAAGAGTCGCATCCCCCTTCTGAAGATATATTCCGATGAAATCTTCTTTGATTTTGCGCCAGCCCGCTTGGGTTGCTCGCGATAGAAAGTCGCGAGCACCGCTCGCTTTGCGAATAATGGCCTTCGCCTCATCAATAAGACTCGTTGGCTGTGGTGGCGGGGCCGGTTTTGGAGTCTTCGGCGCAGCAGGTTTTGGCGTGGGCGGTTGTGCGGCTGCTGCGGAAGAACCGCCGAATAGCTTTTTCCAAAAGCTCATTTGCGTTTCCTTTTAGTTTGTGATGTTTGTTTGTGCGCGTGCGCTCGAAGCGTCTAACGAGCCAAGGCTGAGCCGTGCCGGCGGACGAGCGGCTCTGCAAGCTCGATCATCGTTGTACAACTCAAACCATGTTTGCCCCCGACAGACGGCAGGCTCCGGTGCATTCAAAATCAGTCTCCGCTCCCGTGGTGCATGAGTTGTCGGATGCCTGGAACGGTCGAATCGGCGACCATTTTATTGATCGTTATCGCCGGCCTTAAAATCACCGGGAGCGTCGTGTGAATAACGCCGTCCTCACCGACCCAAAGGTGGGAGCTGTCCGAATATATGCCGTTTGTCCCTCGAAGCAAAACACCTACGCCTAAATGGTCGAGATCAGGGCCGCCAAAGCCATAGATACTTGGAATGGACGGAGGCGGCTGGATTGACGCTGACCAATGTGCGCCATTCTCTGCAAGGAACTTGGCGACTGCCGTTTGTCCAACGGAAACCGCTACAGCAAGGGCGCTGGGACCGAGGCGTTGTTGGGCCAACTCGAATGCGGTTGCTCCTTGCCCTGTGGTATGAACATCTTCTGCCACAAAGACCTCTTCCTGCAAATTGACGTCCGCTCCATGCCTAACGAGCCATTTGACAGTTTCTAACTGCCCGGACCTAGCCGCCGCACAAAGAGGAATGTGCGGTTGATAACCTCGGCCTTGCAACCAGCAGTTAACAAGGTTCATTACCGATCGCATTTTAGCGGCCTGATGAGGTCCAGGACTTAATTGAGAATGCGCGGTTGCGCCATTGATGTCGACGCCTTGCCCCACCAAAACTTGAACAACGTTCAAACATCCCGCAGCGGCGGCTTCGTTCAGAGCTGCAGCCACTGTATAGGACTTAACCTTTGGAATGAGGGCTGCGGCCTTCTTGGCGTTACAAACACGAGCAGCCTTCAAGAGTTTGTCGCCCGGTGTTGCCGCAACGCATTCGTTTGCGACGAGGGCTGAAATGGCCAGAAGGATGGCCAGCGTCAGGCGTGGAGTTTCATGTTTGATCACTTTTGTCTTCATTTTGGTCTTTTCTCCGTGTTTTCTTGCCCTTGTTCACGGCTCAAGCTGCCGCCTGCCACCTGCTAGCCTGCATTCCCATCTTAAGGAGTTGGGTTAACACCACATAGCGCTATCTATTAGAACTTCGACGACCGCTGCGACGGGTTAGCATGTGATCGAGAAGTCAGGGTAGAGCGGGTGATCCCGCTCCAGCCCGTGTCAGTTTAATTTGTGGTCGCCTTCTCCTTGCGCTTCGGTTTTGGATTCTCCGTGACGACGGCCTTGATGGCCTCAACATCCAGGCTCCAGGGCGACGTTAGGCGGCGTCATTACTGAAATATAATCGTCTCTTTCTTCACAACAAAGGAGAAATGATGTGGACGACTGGGCGCCGGGTCAGGGCGCGTTTGTTTTGGCTTCGCTCACCTCCAGGTTGAGAGCGTCTATGGCGTTCGTGGTGACCACGAGAATAGCTCCGTTGTCCTTCGTCGGCCGCCAATATCGTCCGAGGAGCTTCACCTGTTCTTTTAGAGAAAACAGCGGTGACAGATCAATCCGAGTGCCCGGTGTGCCGGCGAGAGGAAACAACTTGCTCTTGCCGTCGGGGGAAGCGAAGTCCGGCATCAAGCACATGGACACCTTACCGTAGAATTCCAAGGCGGACGAGTCCCCCACGCTGAAGGCCCGAATTGCTGTGATGTCCGTGTGAAAGTCAATCGCCGGCAATTGGTCCAGGCTCTTCACGATTTTGGTCGGCAAGGCCGAATCGGTTGATTCGTGGAGAAGCGCCTTATACACTCCAGACGGATCGAGCAATACCAGGCCGGGGTCCTTTTCCATGGCTCGCAACGGAATCACAAAGCCCTGATACTCCTTGTTCCACTCCATTTTCCCCTCGACCAACAATTTGGTTATGTGGTGCGTGCCGTCGGGGTAGGTGTTCGACTGCGTTATGTATTTGGGTTCGGCTGACGGCGCAGCCGGTGAACGTCCGGAGGACGCGTTCGCGGGTGGCGTTTCCTGTGCGGATAGCGCCAGCGGGAAGACCACGATGGCAGAAACGAGCAGTACCAGGACTTTCGTGCGTGTTGTTGAACTGAACTGACCGGGCATCGTCATAGTGCAAGGTCCTCGTTTTGCCTTCATAGTTTTCCTTTCGTTGTGTTATTTATGAGTTACAACTCCCGCGACGAGTCACGCCTAGCGATCCAAAGCTTGGCTGCCCCGACGGGAAAGCTGCTGTGCTGGCTCACTGTATCACGGAAACCATCCATAAGCTCAAGGGGCAGCCGGCGATGGCTCCAGCGCGGTGTGAGGCAGTATCGTTCGCTCTAAATCACGATGACTGGGCTGTAGCCAACATCGGGGTAGGAATTGTCTTGTTTGCATTCGATACATGGCCATGTTCGCTGTTGACCGTTCCGAAGCGAGGGAATGATGATGGACTTTGCAATTGACCGCGCCTCTTCTAGTGAGCTCATGCTTATCGGGTTGTTTCAGCAGGCCCCAAGGAGTAGTATGTGGCCGTGCCGCGCCCTGTGTTTCCAAAAACGGTGCACGAATTCCAGTCGATTTTCGCCACCGAAGAGGCTTGCCAGAAATATTTGGCTGAATGCTGCTGGCCGGAGGGATTCGCATGCCCGCGATGCGGAAACCGGGACGCTTACGAGCTGGTGAAACTGCGTCGCGCCCGAGCCGACGCAAGGCGTAGCTAATTGTGGGCGCTTCGCTGCTATGGGAAGACATCATCGCACCCTCCGCCGCAAGCAGGATACGAGCATCCCATTTGCCATGCAACAGCGATCTTAATCTGGGATGTGTCGGGTCCGCCATTCAAATCCAGACACTTCGTTGCAGTGTGCGTGAGACATTTCCAGCAGGTTAAGGGAGGGCCTCGCGCTGAGATGAGGACACGAGGCCCGATGGCAGGATTCAGAAGGGAATGGAATCGTCGGTGGGAGTGTCGGTGGAAGGATTGGCTTCGACGGCGCGATCCAGCTTAGCGATCCGAATGGCGCGGACTTCCCAAGCCGTAACCTTTACCGTGGCGCTGCTTTTCTTGCTCTTGCTGGTGACCGGCTTCTCAACTTCGCGCGAACGCAGGTAGCCGGTGATATGAACGTGCGCGCCCTTCTTCAGGCTGGCCGCAAATTCGGCGACCGTTCCGAAGCATGTGACGCGATGCCAGTCGGTGTGGGACTGCCACTCGCCCTGGGCGTCTTTCCAGGACCGTTTGGTGGCAAGCGAGAGAACGGTGAAAGGGACGCCGTCCTTGGTTGTCCGATTCTCGGCATCCGCTCCGAGGAAGCCCATGATGTCTACGGTGTTCTGATACATTTTTGAATCCTCCGTTTTCTGCTCCCGCTTCGCGCGGGGCACCCAAAAGCGAGAGGGTCCTGCTCCCAAGGCGGCTTTTACGGAGGTCCCAAAAGAGTCCGGCTTAGCGGCTAGAAGCATCGTTTGGCCGCTAGATTGTTTTGGAGGCGCCGAA
>JASHTR010000341.1 GCA_030040455.1 Terriglobia bacterium
CGGCGGTGACTCCCAGCACGCGGCCGCCGTGGGTTAAGAGCTGATGTTCCTTGAAGATGGTTCCCGCATGAAATACCTTGACGCCTCCCACCTGTTCCGCCAGGTCGTAGCCCACAATCGGTTTGCCCGTCTCTGGTTTTTCAGGATATCCCTTTGATGCCATGACCACACACACGGCAGGGTTGGGGGTCCAGTGAGCGTCGGAGGCGGCCAGCGTTCCCTCCCTCGCCGCGCGAAGAAGCTCCACCAGGTCGGAGCGCAAGCGCATCAGCACCGGCTGCGCTTCAGGGTCTCCCATGCGCACGTTATATTCCAGAACCGTCGGCCCCTGGACAGTGATCATGAGGCCAAAGTAAAGAAAGCCCCGATACGCCATGCCTTCCGCTTCCAGCCCGGCGAGCGTTGGCCTCACAATGCGCTGGAGGATGTCGCTGCGCAAGCCCTCGCCCAGGATGGCATCGTCGCTGTAAGCCCCCATGCCGCCGGTGTTAGGACCTTCATCGTTGTCGAGAAGCGCCTTGTGGTCCTGGGAAGGGACAAGAGGCATTACGGTGCGGCCGTCGGTAAGAATGATAAAAGAGACTTCCTCTCCGGTGAGGCATTCTTCCACCACCACGCGCTCACCGGCGCTCCCCAATTTCTTCTGCCGCATTAGTTCGTGAAGCGATTGCTCCGCCTGTGGCCGCGTCCTGGCCACGACAACGCCCTTGCCGGCCGCAAGGCCATCCGCCTTGATGACCAGAGGGAGCGGGAAATCCTCAAGCGCGCGAATGGCGCTTTCAAAGTCTTCTGCGACGGCAAAACGCGCCGTGGGGATGCCGTGCCGCTGCATGAATTGCTTGGCAAAAATCTTGCTGCTTTCGAGTCGCGCTGTCCCGCGCGTCGGACCGATAATCCAGCTTTCCGCCGCTTCAAAAACGTCGACCACGCCCGCCGCCAACGGAACCTCCGGCCCTACGACCGTGAGCTCCGCCCCCAGATGGTTCGCCAATTCGAGCATTTCGGCGGGATTCGAGAGATCGACCGGCAGGCATTCCGCTTCCTGCGCGATTCCGGCATTGCCCGGAGCGCAATAAATCTCCTCGGTCTGCTGGCTTTCGCGCAGCTTCCACGTCAGCGCGTGTTCGCGGCCTCCTGAGCCCAAAACGAGAATCTTCATGGAAGTGCGATACAGTACCGGGACTCGCCCGCCTTTGTCAATCCAATTTGATGCAGCGAAATTCCTTGCGCTCGCCGGCGTCTTGTGCTAGGCTAGATAAGTAGCGTACTCTTGCATGACCCCTCGCCCGGCCGGAGCCACGAACCTCGTCCCCAGGAGAAGATCGCATGAATCGCCCTTCCTTGTCTCCGGAAGCCTCGTCGCCGGGTCTGAAGTTCAGCGAAACCATGCGCGGCTATTTCTCGGAGGGGACCGAGAACGATTTCGAGACGGCGGCGGAAGCGGGCCGGCGGAAAAATTCGCAATTTCGATTCTCGCTGACCATGGTCACGGATAACCTCGAGAGCGCTCTCTCCGATCCCGCCCATTCCTTCCGTATTCTGGGCACGGCGAGCGCAACGACGCTTTCTCCCGAGCCCCTCGCGGTGAGCGGCGAGTTCAACCTTTTTACCCGGGATCCCGCGCGCACTGGCGTCCGCCACATGACCTACCGGATGAAAATGATTTCGGAGGACGGCCACGCTTATTATTTCGATGGCTTCAAAACCATCCGCGAAGGCCCGCCCGACAAGCTGTGGCCGGAGACCACCACTCTTTATTTTACGGTCTACCACGGTCAAAGCACGTCCGGGGCGGTGCTCGGCAAGGGAATCCTGAGAACTTCCGCTGGAGACTTTCTGAAGCAATTAACCACCTTGCAGGTGACCGGCGCGCCAGGCAACGCCCAGGGACTCGCGGCGGCGGCGAAGTTCGGAGATTTCTTTGCAGGGACCCTGTGGGACACCTACGGCGGCATTGTGGCGAGGCCGCGTTATCTCAAGGCCGACGCGCCGCCGCGGAAAAAACGTCCTCTGAACGCACCCGCACCGGAGACGCATTTTTTCAATACTGCGGATGACGTCCAGTTGCGTCTCCTGCGCTACCGGGGAGGCCGCAAAGGACCCGTCATTCTTTCACACGGCATTGGGGTCTCAAGCCTGATCTTCCGCACCGACACGATCGCCACCAACCTGGTGGAATTCCTCGTTGCGCGGGGCTTTGACGTGTGGGCACTGGATTACCGTGGCAGCATTGAGCTGGCTTCCTCGAGCCTTCAATTTACGGCCGATGACGTCGCCCGATTCGATTATCCGGCGGCCGTCAGCGAAGTGCGGGAGATGACGGGCGCGCGGTCCGTGCAGATGGTCGTGCATTGTTTCGGCTCGGTTAGCTTCTTTATGTCGATGCTGAAAGGACTCGAGGGCGTGCGTTCCGCCGTCAGCTCGCAGGTTGCAACGCACCTGGTTACGGCGCCCATGACCCAGATAAAATGCGGCCTCTACATCCCGGAATTCCTGAGCCTTTTGGGCGTCGAGTCGCTCAACGCCTATGTGAACGACCAGACGGGCTGGGAAGGGAGGCTCTATGAAACCGCGCTGCGGCTCTATCCCGTGCCGCCGGACCAGCATTGTACAAATCCCGTCTGTCATCGCATTACGTTCATGTATTCCCAGGTCTTTGAACACCAGGAGCTCAACGCCGCCACGCACGACGCGCTCTACGAAATGTTCGGCTTCACGAACATCCACGCCTTCGAGCACCTGGCGCGGATGGTCCGCGTCGGGCACATCGTCACCGCAAGCGGCGCCGAAGACTATTTACCTCACCTCAAACGGCTGGCAATCCCCATCGCCTTCATCCACGGCGGCAAAAATCGCTGCTTCCTTCCAGAGAGCACCGAGATCACCTGCAACATGCTCCGAGAGCTCAACGGAAAGGCGCTCTATACCTGGCAGGTGATTCCGCATTATGGCCACGCGGATTCGATTCTGGGAAGGAGCGCTGCCCGCGACGTCTACCCTTATATCGCGCGTCACCTCGAGGAGACGGCGGATTGAGACTTATTTCGCAGGGTGCTGAAAAGCTCATCCAGCATGTCATTCCGAGGAGTCCCGTTGGGCGAGACGATGAGGAATCTCTGCATTTGCTGTTTTTACACATCCAGGGATTCTTCGCTTCGCTCAGAATGACAGCGCAAAGGGGTTTTTCTGCAATCGGCTAAAAGTCCACGTGCAGCCGGAGCGAAGGCACCAGCACCGGCCCGCGGACGCGATTGTAGCCGGGGTTGGCGACGTGTTGGAGGTCAACCGACCCGAACACGCCCCGCCACATATGAAACGTATAATAAGTTTCAAAAATTTGTTCCAGACCATAGCTCAGGCCGCCGTCACCCAGAATGAATCCCTTCCCGCCCAAAGCAAGATAGCGGCGATGATCGCCGGAAATGCCATCGACCACAAAGGCGACGCCCACTTTATCCAGGCTTCGATGCCAGTTGGACCCGGCAACGTCGCCGCCGAACGATCCGGTGCAGTCGACTTCTGTGTAAGCGAAAGACTCATTCCGGCCGTCGTTCCACCCCCACCTTCCAAAAAGACGGATACCATCGCCCAGCTCCTGATACAGATTCACTCCAAACCCGTATTTCATCCGGCCCTGCCGCCGGTAAAGCGTGATGTCCGGAACGGGATTCTGCCCGGAAAGAAATCCATCGATCGCCTCGCGGTAATTTCCCATATCGGCATGGTTCACGTAAGAAAGCAGGCGCACGGCGGTCGAGTGGCGGGGAAACAGCGCGGGATGGAGCTCTAGCTCGGAATTCTCCGCGTGAGCTCGGGCAAGATCGGCGTCAAGATTTTCACCGTTGGCCACTTTTGGCATCATCGCTTCTCCAAAGCGAAAGGCCCAACTGCCGTCATAGAGTTCAACGACCGCGCCCCACGTATATCCCCGCGTGTTGGCGGCATAGTCATAGGCGGCGTTATCGTCCACGGCCCAGTTCATAAACTGCAGGTGGCTGTCGCTGCCTACAGGGTTCACGTCAAAGAAGTCCACGGTGCTGAATTTTCCCATCCAGATTTCCACGCGTCTCTTCGGGAGCGACGAGAGGAGCGACAAAAAGCCGCGATCGTTTTCAACCCTTCCTCCACCCAGCGAAATGGTCTTTTCAACCAGGAAGCGGGCAAGGTACGGGGTCTGGCCCAGGTCAGGCGTTCGCACGATATCAAGGTCCGTAAATCCTCCGAGGCCTGATCCACCGCTCAGACCGTGGCCGCCCGCGCTTTCAATATCCGCGATCACCTGAAAGCCGTCTTTCAGCTCCATGCCGGTATAGAGCGTGAAGAGGCGGGACGTTGCTACCTGTCCTTCGGGACCAAAGCTGTTGGGTCCGCTATAGGCGGCGGGAAATGGCAGATTTCCCTGCGAGATGATGTTGATTTGCCCCGAGAGCCAGAACCAGCCGGAAGGGTGATTGAAAATTGTCGTGTCCGCGCCGGGGTTCGCGTTGTCGCCGGATGGTGGACTCGGGTTGGCGGGAAGAGACGTTGCAGCTTGCAGGCAGCCCGCGGTTGCCTGCGCGCGCAGAGGAAGGGACGCCACAAGCCCTGCGAGCAGCAGCCATGCGACGCACGGGATCTTCAAGGCGAGGCGTTCGTGATTCATAACGTCGTCTGAATTACGTTCACAAAATAAAATGCGTCATTGAACATCGCGGAGAGGCAGCCACGGTCAACCGCATTTGGGTTGACCGTGGGGTTTGGGCCGTGCGAAATGCCCACGGTCAGAAAAAGGAGCGTGGAAGCCCGAAGTGACGGAGAAATTCCACAGTCTAGCCCCCACAAGACAACACCGCGTCTCGCGCGAGGCGAAATCCTTTGATCGGGCTAACAGCCGGACTCAGTTAACGTCTTCCAGCACCTTAACGGAGCCTGCATGAAGGATTGAGTGAGGTAGGACCACAGCAGGAGGAAGGGAAAGGTCTTTCGATCACGAATCCATTCATGGAGGCGAGTGGGCGCCCCAACTATCTGGAGGCTCTTTGTCGCTAGCTTCGCTCATAATTCCTTTCCTTGATTTTATGGCGTTACCTGCGGACGCGCTTCGCCACAAACTAACGCTAAAAAACCACCCCCATGATACTCGATGCTGACGATGAAAAGTCAAGCAAAAAGGAAGTACAATGACGAGATGACGCGAGAGTCACTCGAAAATTTTTCTTGTAACCGCCCGGCAAAAAATTTCGTCTTAATGCTTACTTGAGGGAGGCCCATTGTCATCGCGCCCGGAGTTGGGGTGACGCAGGCAGGTCCACGTATGGCAACAACACACGAGGTGCTAACTCAAATTCCGGAAAAAGGGGCCCGCCGCCCGAAGAAGCCCGGCCGGCGGTGGGTTCCGTGGCTGCTGGCAGTGGTTTTTGCGGTTATCGCGGTGATGGCATGGAGGGCAGCCGAGCGGCGGCAGCAGGAAGAGCAGGCGATGCGAGCCCAGCAGGCACGCGCTGCCGCGCTCAGGCCAGTTCCTGTTGCCGTGGCGAAGGTGGTGAGGCGTGATTTTCCGGTTTTTCTCACCGGACTGGGATCGGTGACCGCGTACAATACCGTCACCATTCAGCCGCGGGTCTCCGGGCAAATTACGCGGATCCTCTTCCGCGAAGGCCAGCACGTCACCGCTGGCCAGCTTTTGGTGGAGATCGATCCTCGTCCTTATCAGGTCCAGTTGCAGCAGGCCCAAGGCCAGCTCGCCCACGACCAGGCCCAGCTCCACGACGCGCTTTTGGACCTGGGGCGAGACAAAGCGCTGGTGGCGAGCGGCGTGATCCCTCGTCAGCAGTTTGATACCCAACAGGCGCTGGTAGGCCAGCTTCAGGGATCGATCGTGGCCGACAAAGCCCAGATTGCCAACGCGCAACTGAATCTTAACTATTGCAAGCTCACCGCGCCCATTGCCGGGAAGGTGGGGTTACGGATGGTGGATATTGGAAACATCGTGCAACCCACGACGGGCATCCTGGTGATTACCCAGTTGCAACCTATTGCGGTGATCTTTACGCTGCCCGAAGAGCAGCTTACCCCCATCCTCACAGGACTCCGCCGAAGCCAGGTTTTCCGCGTGGACGCTTACGATCGTACCGACCAGCACCAGATTGCCAGCGGAACTCTCCTGGCGACCGACAACCTCATTAACCAGACCACTGGCACGTTACGCCTGAAGGCGACATTCCCGAATCAGGACGAGGCGCTCTTTCCCAACGAGTTTGTCAATGTCCATATCGAGACGGAAGTCCTGCGCCATGCTCTGATCGTTCCCGCCGCGGCGCTTCAGCACGGCACGGAGGGAGATTTTGTTTTTGCGGTCAATTCCGACCGCACGGTTGCGGAGCAGCCGGTCAAAATCGATATGACTCAGGGTAACTACGTCGTCTTAAGCTCCGGAGCTAATCCCGGCGAAACGGTGGTCACAGACGGGCAGGATAAATTGCACGTCGGCAGTCACGTGATTCCCCAAGCGCTTCAGACGATCGTTGCCAGCGGAGCTCAGGGTCCGTGAATCCCTCCCGGATTTTCATACTAAAGCCGATCGCCACATCGCTGCTGATGGTAGCCGTCCTGCTGGCGGGGTTCGCGGCCTACACCCAGTTGTCGGTTTCAGCCCTTCCTGAAGTGCAGTATCCCACCATTCGGGTTATCACGTTTTATCCCGGAGGGAGCCCGGACGTTATGGCGGCGCTCGTCACGGCTCCGCTCGAGCGCCAGTTCGGCGAAGTGCCGGGACTCAAGGAGATGACCTCCACCAGCTCCTTTGGCGCGTCGCAGATCACTTTGCAGTTTGTTCTGGACGAGGATATCAACGTCGCCGAGCAGGAAGTGCAGGCAGCGATCA
>JASHTR010000342.1 GCA_030040455.1 Terriglobia bacterium
TTGGGAACATTCCCCGCGTACCGCGCGACGAGGCTATGAAAATATTCAAGCGTGATCGCTTCAAATGCCAATACTGCGGATTGGAGGGCCTGGCCAGCTTCGAAAATTGGATGCTGTTGACGGTGGACCATATCCACGCTTATGCCAAGGGTGGATCGCTCAAGGCTGACAACCAGGTGACCACCTGCCAGCCCTGCAACACCATCAAAGGGACCAAGGATTTCAAGTCGCTTGCGGAAGCCAGAAAGTACGTTCAGGCAAAGCGCGAGGAGTGGCGAGAGATTTACAAGGAGCAACTCCAGGCCTTGCACAGCCCAAGCCCACGGCCGGCCCATGCGGGTTAGGCCCACGACTGAGGTCGCGCTCTGTTCCGCAGCATGGTGCTGCTTCATGCGATGCTGGATTGTGTTTGCGCAGGGGAGCCGGCGGCCTCCACCGCGCCGGTTTCTCGATCGGGTGGAAAGCCTGTTCCCTCGGATATGGGGACAATGACCGCGCGGAGGACTACGTAGCGGGCAATGACATAGCCAAAAACAGCGCCCGCGAAGACGTCGGAGGGAAAATGAGAAAGAAGCGTAATCCTTGAGAAGCCGATGATTGCAGCCAGGCCGTAGCTGATTCGCGGTACCCATGAGTAGTGACGGTACCGAATAGCAAAAACCGTGGCAATCGAGATGGCGGCGATCATATGGCCGGAGGGAAAACTGCCGGGCCCGCTATACCAGGCGCCTTTATCCATAAACCAGGAGCTGAGAAAGTGGTCGTAAGTCCTTATGTCCTGCGGGCGCACGCGCCGGTCAAGCCCTTTCAGCACTTGGGTGAGGATCTCTGAATCCATGACGGCTTGGAGGCTATAAAAGAAGGTTTGGCGCAGGTATTTGAAGGCGGGGAACAGGCCGATCGCTAATGAAGAAAACATGACAAGCCACATTAACGTTGTCGCATTGTGACCGCTGACAATGCGATTGAACTCGTGGAAAGCGCGGGTATGCCGGAAGTAAGAGGGATCATACGGATCGAGCACGAGCAGCCCGCCGAGAATTGCAAAAAAGATCAAGGTAGGCTTCCAATGCTTTCCTTGGAGCAATTGAAGGGGGAATAACCAGATCTGCTTCTGATCCTGAAGAATGCCGGGCAGTAGTCGCAGCAGGGAAACCGGGCGCAATGCGGCGCGTCCGGGCGGCGGGGAGGTCTCGGGAGCGGACGAGCTTCGGCCCTCGGTGTGGATACTCACGTGCGGAAAGCCGTTACTTTTCGAGATCAAGCGTGAAGCCCCGTGTTTTTGCGGTGGCCAAGAAAGGACTGAAACACCCCTCGATTCTAGACGACACAATCAAAATCCTGCAATGAAAATGTTGTATCCAAATATTTATGATAAGGCCAGAGGTTAAGATGCAGGAAGAGAATCATAGGTTTAAAAGCATCCGGCTGCTGATCTTCGACCTGGACGGCACGCTGATTGACAGTGAGAGGGATTTGGCGCTCAGCGTCAATGCCACGCGCAAGCAGGTAGGGATGGAGCCGCTCTCATCGGAGGTTATCGCTTCTTACGTTGGGAATGGCGTCACGACGCTGGTGCGGCGCGCCTTGGGAGAGGGAACCTCAGAAGCAGCGGTTGAGAAGGCAACAAGCTTCTTTCTTGATTATTACCGGGCGCACATGCTTGACCACACCGACGTCTATCCAGGCGTCCGCGAAGCATTGAGCGCCCTCAAAGAACACCGCCTCGCAGTGCTTACGAATAAACCGGTGAACTTCAGCCGGCAGATTCTGGCTGGCTTGAAGCTTGATTCGCGTTTCGCTTTTATTTATGGGGGTAATAGCTTTGATCAGAAGAAGCCCGATCCGGCAGGAGTCCTCCGACTGATGCGGGATACGGGCGTGGGCACTCGGGAAACCATGATGATCGGGGATTCAGAAACCGACGTGCAAACCGGGCGTAATGCGGGAGTGTGGACGTGCGGCGTGACCTACGGGATCGGCTCCCCGACGCTCGCCCGGGCTCAGCCGGACCTGACAATTGATGATCTGCGGGAACTTCAAGCGCTCCTCGACGGCCACGGATAACAGGGAACCCATGCCCAGCGGGTTTGGCATTCAACTCGGGAAGCTTCTCGTCGTTTTTGGCGCCGCCATCATCATTGTGGGGTTGATCCTGATTGCAGGTTTGAAGTTCCCGGGGTTGAGGTTCGGGAGGCTGCCGGGTGATATCGCTTATAAGGGAAAGAGTAATAGCTTTTATTTTCCTATTGTCACCTGCCTGGCGATCAGCGCGGTGGTGACGTTTATTTTCTGGCTGGTCTCATATTTTGCGAAGCGATAGCGATGAACCAGACCGCTTTCACTCTGGGGATTCCGCGAAACGCTCTCGTGTTGTCATTCTGAGCGAAGCGAAGAATCTCGGCATTTAAACACTCGGAAAGGGAATTTGCGCGAGTTCGCAATGAACCAAGCGGCTTTCAGCTTTGAAATCCCGCGAAGGGTTTACACGGTTTCTGCGCTGACGCAGGAGATCCGGAACGCTCTGGAACCCAAGTTTCTGGACGTTTGGGTCATGGGCGAGGTCTCCAATTTCCGCGCTGCTTCATCCGGACACCTTTATTTCACACTCAAAGATGACGCCGCGCAGTTGCGCATCGTCTGCTTTCGCAATCAGGCGCGTTATCTCAAGTTCAAGCCTCAGGACGGCGTTTCTCTCACGGTGAGAGGGCGGTTGAGCGTTTACGAAGCGCGCGGTGAATATCAGATCGTCGCCGAATATCTGGAGCCCGCGGGTCTGGGAGCGCTGCAACTGGCCTTTGAGCAGCTCAAGCAAAAGCTTGCCGCCGAAGGGCTCTTTGATCCGGCGCGTCGTAAGCCCCTGCCGCTTTTGCCTTCGACAGTCGGTGTCATCACTTCGCCCACTGGTGCCGTTATTCGTGACATTCTGCGCGTCCTGAAGCGTCGCTATCCCAACATGAACGTTCTGCTTTATCCGGCGCGCGTGCAGGGTGAAGTCGCCGCCGGGGAGATTGCGGAGGGGATTCGATATTTCAACCGAAACCATTCGGTGGACGTGCTGATCCTGGCGCGAGGAGGAGGTTCTCTTGAGGATTTGTGGCCGTTCAACGAAGAGGGATTGGCGCGGGCCATCGTGGCGTCAGAGATCCCGGTGATCTCTGCGGTGGGGCATGAGACCGACTTCACCATCGCGGATTTTGTTGCGGACTTACGAGCGCCGACGCCTTCGGCGGCCGCCGAAATGGTCGTTGGACGCAAGCAGGAATTTGAGGCGGATCTCCGCCAGCGCGAGCACCAACTGAATCAGGCGATGGGGCTGAAGCTTTACGAACGGAGCCAGCGCCTGACCGTGCTTGCGATGCACCGTGTTTTCCAGACCATGTCCGGACGGCTGGCGGAGAAATTGCAGCGGCTGGATGAATTGGGGATGGCCTTGGAAAGTGCTGCTCGCGCGCGACTCGGGCAATCACGGGAACACTGGCTGCGCGCTTCGGCGGGCATCCTGCGGGTCGATTGGCGGCGGGTATTTGATTTGAAACGCGCGCGCCTTGTGCACATCGAGGTGGGCATTCATGCCCAGCTTGCCCGCACGCTCGCGGAACGACGAAATCTCTATACGCATCTCCATGCCTTGCTACGGGAGAGGAGCCCGCTCGCGATCCTGGGCCGTGGCTATTCCATTACGAGAGATGTGAGCGGCAAAATTGTTCGCGATGCCGGGAGCGTTGAGTTAGAAACGGAGATCACGGTCCGGCTGGCGCGCGGCGAGCTTGGGGCTATGGTTCGGAGCAAGAAGTTGTAGCGCAAGGTCTGCTTTTTCACCCTGCGGCCTTTCGAGTTCTTTATTGAAAAGCTTGGAAAAGCCGCAGCGTTAAGATACGAACGCTGCGCTACCTGTTTGAATTGCTGAGAATCGGAAATCTGCTTTGACGATGGAGCAGGTGAAAGACAAGGAACAGATTGGCGATGATAATGAAAACAAACAGGCTGCCCTCCGGTCCGACGGCGCCGCCGGTGAGCCAGACGGGCCCGTGAAAGGAGGAATTCAACAGGTGGCCCGGGGCGACAATGCCGCTGTCCGGGACGGAATAAAGGAAAGTCTCCGAGAAGTCCCACATCGAATGAAAACCGATGGCAAACCAGAGGCTTCCGGTTCGTCGCACCGTAAAGCAAAAGAAAAGGCCGATCAGCGCGGCCGCGACGCCGCCTTGCCAGTCTTCACCCGGGTTTGCCAGGTGTACTGCTCCAAAGGCAAGTGAGAGCAGGATGGCAGCGAGCCAGAATCCCATGCCGGTGGTGAGCGTCGAAAGAGCGTAACCGCGAAAGAGGAACTCTTCAAAGAATCCAACCACAAGGAAGCCCGCCGCCCAGAGCCCGCCCACAAAAACCGCTCTTCGCTCGTTCAACGCAAGGTTCCCGAAGCTAAAGCCGTGATAATACCGGATCAGCAGAAGCAGGCCCGTGATGGCGATCCCACCCCAAAGAACCCCCCACCAGAAGCGCGCGCCGAAGGCAGAACGTCCGGGGAGCGCGTAGTCGCGAAAAGAGCGCTTTTCGATCGCCCCCATCACGGCAGCGGCGACGAGGATGGCAAGCAGCAGCACGCCTTCTCCAACTACCAGAAAGCGAGGGCTAAAGTGGCTTGTGGAAGGCCTTGACAGGAGATGAGATGGCAGGCTGAAAACTGCCATGCAGGCTGCAGAGATGACGAGGAAAAGCAATAGCCGCCAGCCGGCTCGCATCTCTTTTCGGTTAAAGAAGAGCCGGTGGAGAAGGGTGGGAGTGGGCGGCCGCCCGGCGCCAGGGGCAGAAAACAGGCCCTCCGGAGAAGTCTGCTCCTGAGGATTAAGCAGAGTCATGGATGGAGACCGACTGCGTGACGGGTGCGTCCGTGTTCCCACCGGCGCTGCCAGCGAGAGCCTACCCTCAGCCCATTCGCTCCATTCGAACGATCCCTTTGCTCCACTCCGGGCAGGCTATGAGCCGATTCGCTCCTCTTCAAGTCGCTCCGAGCGAAGCGAAGAGGCTTACGGCATACTACACGAAGGAACTCAGGGCGGACACCGCGAAGGGACATCGCCGCCACAGCGCAGCTACTTTGAGAACTAAGGTCCGGAAGGGCTAACTGCCTGTCGAGCCGCTGCCGGA
>JASHTR010000343.1 GCA_030040455.1 Terriglobia bacterium
GCCTTTGCCAACAATAAGTAGACCACAAATCCCACCACGAACGAATAAAGGACGGCCGGATTGTCGGCCTTGATCCACGCTGCCGGGACTCCAGGTACGTGGTCGGGAATGCCCACCAGGAAACCGATCACCCACGCCACGTAACCGGACCAGTTGATTCCCTGCCGTGGGCCGGACCACCGCCGCCCGGCAATGAGATAATCGGCTGCCATTGCGCCGCAGATCGGGCCAAAAGACGCCCCGACGATTCCGAAAAAGCCTACAAGATTGTTGGCGACGCCGGTGAGCACCAGAATGACGCTCACTGTTAAAGCGACAAGGGTGGAGATGGTGCGGGGAACCTTCGGCAACATCGTGCTGAAGCTGTTCGAGGCAATAAAGGACGAGAAGCAGGTGGGCACCAGCAAGGCGGCCGCGAAAAGGAAGAACATCACCGCCGCCAACGCGCCTACGCTTGCAATGGCGGCCGTATAATCATAGTTGACCGGGCCCGCGCTTCGACCGATGTAGCCCGCTACAGAAAGGACGGGAAGCCCGCCGGCGATAACCGTGCCGACGACAATACCGAAGATCCCTCCCAGAACAATATCCTTCCGATTGCGGTTGTTCATTCCGAAATCGGCGCCGGCGGCCCCCGCGGTCGCGAAGAACCCTATCACAATCGTGAGCACGTTGAGAAAACCGGACAGAGAATCCCTGTGCGGGACCACGTAGCGGGGGATGCCGCTTTTGTTCGCCCACAACACGATCAGCATCATAATCAGCGGGACCCAATTCAAAAACTTGGCCACTTGCCCCACGTGGTGAATGCCTTTAATGGCCACCCACCCCAGGCTATAAACCCATGCGATTACAATGAGTGCAAAAAGGCCTTTCGACGTTTGATCCAGGCCTTTCATGATGAAATTGGCGGAGATGGAGGCGACGACGGCGACCCAGCCGATTTGCAGGAGGCCCATGAGCAGTCCGGGTATTAGATATCCGCCCGAGGTACCGAACGTGGAGGTGCCCACAACATACAACGGATGACCTGTCTTCATGCCGAGCATTGCCGGCACGTAGTAGTAGAGGGCAAAGCAAAGAAAGCCCGCCACGAGCAGCCCCCACAGGCATAATGTGGTGCCTGCGTAGCCGAGTGTCGGCCCCGCCAGCTTCAGATAAAAGGTAACCCCCAGGAAAATCCCGGCATAGGTCGGAAAGGTGTTCTTATACCACGGCACACGGGCGGCGGACGGAACGGGAATAGAAGACCTTACGTATCTTGGCGCTATGCTCTCCACTGAACTCCACCAAACGTTTCGCCTTTACCTGCTTTACGGGAAGACGCCAAGGCGCCACGCGACAATCGCGGCGAGGGCTTTTCTCACCCTGGGTTTTTCACCGGGAAACAAACTGTCGGGTAAGGTCTTCGAATTCCTTGGCCAACTCTCCTCAGCTATCGAAAACCCGGACTTTAGCCGCCTTCCATTGCCGGAGGCTAATGGGCGATCAAAGAAAGGTCCTTAACGTCAACGGTGTCTATAACCTTATCTTCGCTGCTGCAAATGCCGACGACCATTAATTCCAACAGCTGGCTTCCCGCATTGGCAAAGGAGTGAATTTCCATCAGGTCGATGGGAACTGCATCTCCGCTGCGGACCGCTGCGGTTTCTAAATCCATTCGTCGGCTGCCCCTCGAGGCAGCCAATTCCACCTCACCCTCTCCGCTCAGAATATAGAAGATTTCCGTAACCCTTGTATGCAAGTGCGGACCCATCGAAGTGCCTGGCGGCAGCAACAGGTGATCGACGTAGGCCCAGGGAGTCTGGAAGACCGTGGGGCCCAAGGCGCGTCGATACTCGACCGTTCCTTGGCCGCCATTCATGTTGTGAATGGGACGAAGCCGCTCGCGGGATAGCTCCATGGTCATGAAGACGGGTATAGGATCGAGCGGCACGCCCACGCGCCCATCGGCAAGATTGAAGGCGTCGTATGCTCCTTTGACTGCCGACACATTAATATTCATCATTTGGACCGGGCGGTCAGAGGCATTATAGATGGCATGTGAATGGCCCATGCGGCAAGGGGCGCCGGCTGGCCCTTTTAACACAGACGTGCGGCCGTCGATGGTGAACTGTGCCTCCCCGTCGAAGATAATGAACATCTCCTCGCACCGGTTATGAAAGTGATGCCCAATACCACCTTTCGGGTGAAAAAAACCTCGATCGATGAATCCAAGGTTGGTATCGAGCGCGTGGAAATCAAGCAGGCGCATGAAACTCTGTTGACCCGCCCCATTGTGGACCGCATTGAAAAGACGATATTTTGAAGGATCGGTGTGAGCGATACGTTCCGTAAGCGAAGTTTCCATTGTTTTGTCCTTAGCAGATAGAGGCAACACGCGCCCGGCAGGTTTCATTATGGATCTCCGGGCCGGGGGTGATAAGTTTTGCTCTCATCATTACGCTGGTTGGTCACGGTGAAGTCGCCATTCGGAGAAGCCGTCACTTTGATCCAATAGGCGTGATCGGGGTTGTCCTTCAAGTTAGCAATAAATTGCGAAGGCGCATTGAGCTCCTCATCAGCAGAGTCGGAATAATGAAGGTCCCAAAAGCCCTCCAGGCCGGGCGACAGATGAACTGCCATAAATGCTTCCGGCGTCCCGCCCTTGTGGGTGCCGTTATTGGCGATGGCGACGATGGGGTGCAAGGCATCGACAAGGAAGAATGCCCCTGATTCGGCA
Organism: Terriglobia bacterium; assembly: GCA_030040455.1. Classification (GTDB taxonomy): domain Bacteria; phylum Acidobacteriota; class Terriglobia; order UBA7540; family UBA7540; genus RH2-MAG17b. The sequence goes on from JASHTR010000343.1 coordinate 2,723, forward strand.
TAGGCGTGCTGGGTGGTCAGGTAAACTTCCACCTGGCCTATCTGGTTCGTGGGACAGACGAGATTGTATTCCCCCGGCCAACTGGGAAGGTCGCCAAGATCCACCATCCTGAATTTGCCATAGCTGATGAGGAGCCCCACCGATTGGGCATTTTCCGAACGATCGCGGCTTGGCTGGACATCTTTGGGACAATAGGCGTTCGGTTCCCCCCCGCCCGGAAGGGAATGATCAATATGCTCGCCGGCCGCCGTCAAAACCGTCACACTCATTCCCTGTATAGGAATCTGCATCCCCGGTTTCGCAAGGATGTGATTCCCCTGGTCGCGGGCCTTCACATAGTCTTGGTAGATTACCTTAGCCTGAGCGTTGGCCTGGGCAATATGCGCCATGATAGAGGGCGGCATGTGACCGTTCTGGGGATGGAACTCCACAAGCGGGCCGTGATCGACGAAATTGCGGATGCGAATCCGAGCCGCAAGCTGCGGCACGCCGCCCACGTGGTCCTGATGATAGTGGGTAATCACGAGGTAATCGATTTGGTGGATTCCCGCGTCATGGGCCGCTCGGAGGATGCGGGTGGCGTCGATCCCGTCCTGGTCCGGCCAGCCGGTGTCCACCAGCATCGATTCGCCTGAGGGAGAAACAAACAACGTTGACTGGCCGCCGTCCACATCAATGAAATAGACCGAAAGCGGCTTGGGAGCCGAAAAAATGGCCAGTGGAGAAGCGAATATAAAAATGATTGAAGCAAGGAGCCAGCTCTTTGGGCGGGCTATACGACCCTGAAAATTTTGGCGACGGAGCGGGCTGGGGCGAACGGGCTCGCGCCGCGCCCTGGCGATCTTATTTTCATGCTTTGC
>JASHTR010000344.1 GCA_030040455.1 Terriglobia bacterium
CGCTGTCGCGCCTGCGCTTGATGTCCGCCGGATCGAATCGCGTTTGAAGTGTGAAGGCGGGGCCAGGGTGGGGCTGGTGGTCAACGCCACTTATGACGCGCTGGCTCACAGCAACGTGGCTGTGGTGTCGAGCGGCACGGCGACCATTGAAGCGGCAATCCTTGAAAGGCCGATGGTGGTAGTATACCGGGTTTCTCCCATTACGGCTTTTTTTGCCCGCCGGATGGTGGACGTGTCCTTTTACAGCATGGTCAACATCCTCGCTGGCCACAAAGTGGTAGAAGAACTGATTCAGGATGATTTCACCTGCGCCCGCCTGGTTTCCTGTGTGGAAGAATTACTTGACCACCCCAATACCGGTATGGAAGCGGGGTTGCGTAGGGTCAAACAGCGCTTAGGAACCGCCGGGGCGATCGACCGAGCGGCAGACGTGGTGGAGCGGATGATTCGGGAAGCCGGGACGTGTGCGCGCGCCGGACGTCTTCCCGATATAGCGAATGCAACGGGTTTCAGCGATAATTAATCCAAGAGAACAGAGGAGAACCGAAAGGCAGTGACGAGTGAGGAGCGGCAAGTGGAAGGGAGGCTCAAAGTGCGTCTTCTAATTCGGAAGTTGATGTTTCCCTTGGTGGCGGCGGTCTGTGTTTTTGGGTTAGCGGCCACAGCCTTGGCTCAGGAAACCGCCCCCTTATTCCACGTGACGCATTATTCCTTCGACGTCACGCTTTATCCTTCCACGCACATGCTGGCGGCCAAGGTCGGGATCGGGCTGGTTCCGGAGGCAAACCTCAGCAGCCTTGCTTTCCGGTTGGACAGCGCGTTGCACGTTAAGAGCGCGACCGGACCGCAAGGCGAGACTTTGCAGGTCGAACAGCAGGGCCTTGATCTCACGTTGTCCCTGTTGAATCCGCTTCCGGCAGGCCAGCCTGCCACCGTGACCGTTGAATATAGCGGAGAGTTGGCTTCCTCCGATGGCAGCCCGGTCGAGGGTCTGAAGCTGGCCTACGTGGGGCCGGAGGGTTCTTACCTCCTCTATCCTTCGGATTGGTTCCCCGTCGCTGGCGACGGCCTGGACCGTTTTTCGGCAACGATGCAGGTTAGCGTGCCTCAAGGGGAAACGGTGATTGCTTCCGGCGACACTTCCGGGCCGGTCTCAAACGGCTCAGGAGTCACATACACATTCCAGTACAATCGGGATTCTTTTCCGGGAACCATCATCGCCGGGCAATATATCGCCTCTCCGGCCGCTGCTTCTGGTGTTAACATCACCGTCTACCTAAAGCAGAGCGAGGCCTCCTATGCCTCTAGCTACGGATCATTAGCGGAAAAGGTTCTTGCGTTTTACGCGAGCAAGTTTGGAGTGCTCCCCACCCAGCAGCTCTCGCTCGTCGAGATCGACAACGACACCGTGGGCGGATATTCCGCGCCGGGAGTGCTTGCCCTTGCCGCAAGGGGCTTCACAGACCCTCCGGATGTTGACCTTTTGGCGCACGAAATCGCCCATCAGTGGTGGCGCTGCCTGGTCAGCCCGGCAACGCCCAATGACGCCTTCCTTGATGAGGGCATGGCTACTTACTCCGCGGCGCTTTTTATTCAGGATGCAGAGGGAGAAACCGCTTTTGAGAACCAGATGCGCCAGGTAGAGATAGGAGCGCTCACGCACGAGAGCGCGGCTCCTATTGCCGACGCGGCGCGGTTGCATCCCTTCAGCCCGGAATACGAATCCGTCGTCTTCGATAAAGGGGCGATGGTGTTGCACATGCTCCGCTGGGTGATGGGCAGCGCAGCTTTCTATCAGACGCTTCAGGACATGGCTCGCCAATACACGTGGAAATCCATCACCACGAATCAATTCCAAAAGCTGGCCGAGGTGAGCGGGAAGGAGTCGTTGACCTACTTCTTTGCGCAGTGGGTGGATTCCACAGGCGTGCCGCAATTCAAGCACGACTGGGCCATTTACCGCACGCAGCATGGGTACCAGGTGGTGGGCAAGCTTCAACAGGACCTCGATATCTTCCGGATGCCCGTTGACATCCGAGTCTATGTTCAGGGAAGCCGACCCGTTAACGAACGTCTGGAAATGATCGGCACCACAGCGGATTTCACCGTCAACACCCCGCGCCGGCCCATGCAAGTGGTGATCGATCCCGGGAGCTATATTCTTAGTTACACCCCGAAGACCAAGATTGAAGTTGAGATGGCTCGCGGCGACCAGCTTGCCCAGGCGCAAGAATATTTCGCAGCCATCAGCCAGTACCAAAGCGTGCTGAAGGATAACCCCAACGACTCGCTCGCCCATTACCGCGTTGGCGACATTCTTTTCAAGCTGCACAACTACAACGCATCGCTCGAATCGTTCCAGGATGCCCTTAACGGGAATCTCCAGCCCCGATGGGTCGAGGTGTGGAGCTATCTGAAGATTGGAGAAATCTTTGACGTGATCGGCCAGCGTGACCGCGCGCTCAACGAATACCAGCGTGCCCTGCACACCAACGACAACACCCAGGGTGCGCTCGACCTCGCCAACCGCTATCTGAAAAACCCCTACTCACAGCAGACCAACCAGCTTGGAGCGTGAAAAGGCTGAAAAGCCGTGATGACTGAAAAGTGAAAAGTGGCGAGTGACGAGTGGCGGGAAAAAGCAGCGAAAGCGCCGCAGATGAGTTTATACTCGTCACTCATCACTCGCCACTTTTCACTTTTCACTCCCCACTTATCACTGCCTTTTAGAGCTGCTGCGCGGCGGCCTGGTCCAGGTACCAGGCTACCGTACCTTCGAGAGGCTGAACGAGCTGCGCGGGGAATCGCGCTGCATCGTTGGCGGGGTGAAGCACGTCGCGGAG
>JASHTR010000345.1 GCA_030040455.1 Terriglobia bacterium
CTCGCCTGTCACACCACGAGCGAGCATCAGCAATTTTTCAGCGAGTCCGCGCACGCGCTGCACGGCGTCTCCTGCAACGCTTGCCATTCGATGCATCTGGTTGAAGCGGCGGTAAACCCTGAGCAAGTAGGCCTGGCCTTCACTCAGGCGGAGTACTACTCGGTGCCGCAGTTGCCGGTGGAAAATCAGTGGCTGCACGATGGGATGCTGAAGCAGGCGCAACCGGAGCTCTGCTATCAATGCCACGCCACGATTCAGGCGAATTTTGCGCTGCCTTTCCACCATCGGGTGCCGGAGGGAATGATGAAGTGCACGGATTGCCACACTCCACACGGCACAATTACGGCCGCGCACCAGTTGAATCAACCGAACTGGCAAGCCTGCGTAAAATGCCACATTGAGGTGGGCGGTCCTTTTGTGTACGAGCATGCGGCCGTGAAGATCGTGGGCTGCGTCGGTTGCCACAATCCCCACGGCAGTGTGAACCATTTCATGCTGGTGCGGAGAGAAACCCGGTTTCTCTGCCTCCAGTGTCACACGGGATTTCACAGCCAGACGCTTGTGCCTCACGGCCCAGCCACGTCATTTGAGAACGAGGGTGATTGCACGCGGTGCCATATCGCCATCCACGGCTCGAACTTCGATCCCGATCTCGTGCACTGAAGGAGGCCCGGATGAAAAAACTCTTGCTGTATTTCCTCCTGGTTCTGCTGGCCGGCTATCTCCGGGCACCTTCCCGGCTTGAGGCTCAAGGACAAAATCAGCTTCAGTCCAGCAGTGCAACGGCAGATGCGGGAGCGGCGGGCCAAGGGTCCGAACAGGCGGAGACCTCATCATCATTCTGGCCTTTCCAAACCCAAGGGTCGGCATCTTTTGGATACCGCTTCGCGGACGTCACCGGCTACCAGCCCATGTATCTTGAGTTGCTTGATCTTCGGTCCGGCCCACGCCTCACAGACTTCAATATGTTCAGCCAGGCGACGACTCCCAACCCCTTTGTGGACGATTTTTCGCTTACCACGAGCGGTCTAGGCGGCGATCCCTATCCAACCGCGCAATTGACAGCTTCCAAACAGAACTTGTACGACCTCGTCGCCAATTGGTCGCAAAGCTATTTCGATTATTCTCCCAATCAGCAGGTGATCACGCCGGGCGGCATCCCGGGGCTCACGGACGAGCATGAATTTTCCACCGTGCGCAAGTTCGGCTCGATCGACTTGAGGCTTCACGCAACGAACCACCTGCGCTTCAATTTCAACTACTACCGGACGAATGACACCGGAGCAACGTGGTCTAGCTTCGCGCCAGACTACCTGGGTGCAGGTTACACCACCTGGGACTTCTACGCCGAAAGCAGCCCCTATATTCTTTACGCACCGGAAAACAACGAGGCGAACCGCTTCACGGGAGGCATCGATTACACCCTCCATTCCTGGAGCTTCCACTACAATCTCGGGTATCAGACTTTGTCGGATAGCATGACCTTTAATAACACCAGTTCACCGGAACTCAGTTTTGACACCAGCGCGGCCTTCACCGCCAACACCCCCCTCACGCTTCTTTCTATGGACCAGTATCGCCGCTTGACCTCGCCGATCAGCCAATTCTCATACGCAGGCAAGCCCCTTTCGAAGCTCGATCTTCGCGGAAGCTACATTTATTACCGGTATAGCGGCCCGGCGAGCATGGACGAAATCATCGACGGCGTAGCTCCCACCAGTATCGCCGAGACAAGCTTTGCGCCCTATACGATCTCGCAACAAGTGCGCGCCAACGTGAAGGAGCCGGACAATGTGTTCGACCAGGGACTCACCTACCACATCAATCGCTGGTGGGCGATTAACGCTGACTACCGCTACTCACGCGACACGGAGGACAGCCTTGGGGTATTCGACGGCCTGCTGGATGGCAGCCTGCTGGCCTCCAATGGTTCGGAGGCGACCCTGTGGCGCAACGGCCTGAGCGATTTCGATTTCAACATGGTCTTCACGCCTGTTCCGTCTTTGCTGCTCAGCCCCGGCCTGAGTTGGGACAATGCGAACGTTGAAGCGCTCTACAACGGTGTGGCGAACCCGGCTCAGACGCTGCGCTGGAACACCGTCGAGCCCGCCTTCAGCGCCTATTGGCAGCCTTCCAAGCGATTCAGCCTCCGCGGGGACCTCCGCACCTTTGACAACGGGGCCTCTTACACCGCGATTACCCCGAGTACCGAGACAACCGGCAACGTGGTGGCGCGCCTCAAGCTGACGGACAGCCTGAGCGTCAATGACAATGTGAGCCTCAGCAGCAGCAGTCTGCTGGCGACCGGATACGAGGACCGGGTGCGGGCCAACGCGACCTTGCTCAACTATGCCTTCAACACTACCTTCTCGTTATTGGGAGGATTCAGCTATGATAGCGTCCTGGCGCTCGGGGATATCGTGTTTGCCAGTGGTCCGTCGGAATCGCTGCGCGATCAGGAGATCGATCATGTCTGGCAAGCGGGATTTCAACTCAACCCCGGCCATCGGTTCGGAATTCAGTTTACCGGCAACTATGACCGGACGACGGGTGTGGGAGAAATCAGCAACAACCTGCCTCCGGCCTATGGCCCGGAGACCTGGCCCTACGCCACCGGAACGGTCTTCTACGATTTTCCCAAAGCGGGGCGGTTATCCATCGATTTGCAGCGTACCTATTATAAAGAGCAGATTGTGACGGGTAATAACTTCGGTGCCGAGGTCCTGATGATCGAATGGACGCGGAATTTTTAGTGAGGCGTCGCTCGAAATCAACGACTCCGCTCAGAATCAAAAGGCGTTCCAACGGCCAATCCAACTCATTGGAGGTTTCACTGAAATGCAGCGTTGCTCACTCTGCAGTGCACTAGGCGCCATACTTGGCATTCTCTTCGTGTGCGTTATGTCCCTCCCAGCGTTCGTTCCCAAGCTCGCAGCCCAGGCAGGCTTTAGCGCCCGCGACGTTTACCTGGACAAATGCGCTGCCTGCCACGCCCAAGACGGATCGGGAAAGACGGTGAAAGGGCGGAAGGACAAAGTCAAGGATATTCGCCAGACCATTAAGAAGATGT
>JASHTR010000346.1 GCA_030040455.1 Terriglobia bacterium
CACGGCACCACAACCGCCGTGGCCGCTTCGACTTGAGCCTGGAGCAGAATTCAGCGCGTCATCAATGAACTCTCCCAAGAGTTTCCTGGGGTCGACGGGCAGCCCTTCCTTGGCATTCTGACACGCCACGGCGTGATCGTAATATCGCTCGGCCTCAAACCGACTCGGCGGCTTTTCTCCACCTCTCGGCACGTCTCAATTACAATTCTTGGGTGGTAGCTCTCCGTGCGTTGTGCTATGGTTAACGGTCAGAAAAATCACCTGCATTTTCGAGTAAGTTTCTCAGTTTGGGGCCAGGAAGCGGATTAGAGACCCTGGTCCGGGAATCCCGTGAAAGGAAAACTTGCGATGAGGAGTTCATTTGTGAAATTTTCTATTCAACCCAGTGTGTTGTTGGTGGCGCTTCTGGTATGCTGGGCGCCGGCATGGGCCCAGAACGCCGTGGTCTCAGGCCGTGTGACGGATACCTCCGGGGCCGCTATCCCCAAGGCTACCGTCGAATTGACAAGACGCTCGACCGGGGTCAAGTCAACGACTGTGACGGACGGCGCCGGCCTCTTTAATTACCCGTCGGTGGTGCCGGGGGTATACGACATCAGCGCGAGTTTCCACGGATTCGAAACCAACCGCATCGAGGCGGTGACGCTGGAGGTGGGGCAGTTTAAAACCCTTAACTTCGCTCTAGCCCCGGGCCATGTCAGCCAAGTGGTGAACGTCGTCGACCAGGCTCCTCTCGTCACTTCGGATCGCGCTGATGTCGGAACGGTGGTTCCGAGCGAGCTCATCGAAAGCATTCCCCTGCCCACCCGCAACGTTCTCTTGTTGGGTTACATAACACCGGGGGCCATCGGCACCGCCACTCCCGGTAGCGGACTGTCGTCGGGCGACAATACCGTCAGCGAGAATCAGACCAATTATTTTTCGATCAACGGCGGTCGCGAGAGGAGCGCCGACATGCTCGTCGACGGCGCGACCGACACCGCTGATTACAACATTCAGGCAGAGGCAATTCCCCAGATCGAAGCGGTGCAGGAGTTTAAGATTATCACCGATCCCTATGACGTTGAATACGGTCACACCGGCGGCGGGGTCATAAGCTTCACTCTTAAGTCCGGCACAAACGATTTCCATAGTACCGCGTGGGAATACCTCCAGAACGGATCCCTGGACGCAAACGGCTTCAACGCGGATAAGGCAGGCACTCCCAAGGGCAGCCTGCAAAAGAACCAGTTTGGTGCCGACATCGGCGGCCCCATAATCATCCCCAAAATCTTCCACGGGAGGAACCGCGCGTTTTTCTTCTTTTCTTACGAAGGGCTGCGCCAGAACCAGTTCTCGTCGTTTACCGGGACGGTGCCGACGGCCGCCGAGAGGTCGGGCGACTTCTCCCATATGTTCGATAGCGCCGGCGTGCTGACGACGATCTACGATCCTCGGACCACGCAACTGAATCCTAACGCTCCTGCCGGAGTCACCGAATACATTCGCACGCCGTTTGCGGGCAACGTCATTCCGGCGAGCGAGATCAACCCCATTGCCACACACATACTGGGGTACTTCCCACTTCCGGATCAAAAGGGCATTGGCCAAAGCGACGTCAACAACTATTTCAGCCCCGCCCCGAGCCTGCTGGACGACAACCGCTACGATAGTCGCGTCGACCTTCAGGTATCCAACAAACACTCCGTGTTCGAACATTTTTTGTATTTTGGCAACCTCAACTCCTCGCCGAACGTTTATAACAGTCCGTATTCGCCGGTCAATACGCCCAATTTTATCCCCGGCTGGCAATTGGCGGTGGGGGATACGTGGAGCATCACTCCTTCCATTGTGCTGGTGCATCATTTCTCCGTGGCCGATACCGAGACCAACCGTATACCGCTGACCCTGGGATTCAACGATGGGAGCTTGGGGTTCCCATCGACGGTGACGTCAGGGATGCAGGCTAACTTCTTCCCAGCGATCTCGGTGGGCGGCACGTCCGGGGTCGGTGCCGTCGGCACGATCTACAACACCGTGGATTCCAAAACCTGGGAATACCTCGCCGATCTCACAATTTTGAAGGGCACACACACCATTGAAACAGGCTTCGACTATCGTTTCTACCACACCAACTGGTTAAATCCGCAAGACCTGGCCATCAGCAGCTCGGGCAGCTTCACCGGCGGCCCCAATCCCCTGGCTGCCGCCGCAAACACTGGATCCGGCATCGCCGATCTGTTGCTCGGCGTCTCGTCCGTCTCATACGAGCTTTATCCCCGAAACATTTACAGCCATCCCTATTATTCCCCCTTCGCCCAGGACAAATGGCAGGCTACCCGGCATCTCACCGTGACGTATGGCTTGCGTTACAACCTGGAGCTGGGCGAGAAGGAGAATTCCAACCACTATATCTATCTCGATACCACCAGCCCTTCGCCGCTCCAAGTGCCAGGCTATAACCTCGTCGGCGGGGTTGCTTTCCCGGGTGTGGACGGGCACTCCATCCGCCCCCTGGCCGCTGACGTGACCGACTTCGACCCTCGTTTCGGACTCGCCTATGCCCTCGGCGAAAAAACTTCGGTGCGGGCGGGCTTCGGGATATTCCACAATCCCATGCAGTCGACCGACATCTACACCACTTATGGATACAGCCAAACCACCTCGAACGTCATTGCGGAACCGAACGGGGTTACGCCGACCTTCAACCTTTCGAACCCATTTCCGCAAGGCCTGACGCCGCCGCCGGGCAATTCCCTGGGGTTGGACACGAACCTGGGACTCTCCATCGCCGGTCCCTTGCATCAGATTGTATCTCCTTATACGGAACTGTGGTCGGTCGAGGTCGAGCGGCAATTGCCGTACAAGCTGATGATCGGCCTCGGTTACACGGGGAGCCGCGGGGTTCATCTGCCTGGGCATGTTTTACTGGATCAACTCCCCACGGCCGACCTGGCGCTGGGCACGCAATTGAGCCAGACTGTGCCCAATCCCTTCTACGGCTACATCACCAACCCGTCTTCCACCCTGAGCCTGCCAACGGTGACGCGCGCTCAACTGCTCCGACCCTACCCGCAGTTCACCGACATGACTGCGTATTTTGATCCGGCTGGCGTCTCCGCATACAACGCGATGATGCTGAGAGTGGTGCGCCGTTTCTCCAACGGAATAGCGCTGCTGTTCAACTACACCTGGTCCAAGAGCATGGACAATGTGGGGGAGGATTACAGCGCCATTGATAATGCCTACTGCATCTCCTGCGACTATTCCGTTTCCGGTTGGAATACACCGCAGGAAGCGAATCTGGTCGCCCGTTACGAGCTTCCGTTCGGCACCGGGGAGAGATTCCTCGAACGCGGCTTGCTCAGCAAGGTGCTGGGCAACTGGGCAGTGGGCGGCATCTACTCCTATACGAGCGGCTTCCCCGTGGCGGTATCATCTCCGGACTACTCGGACTCGTTCGATATCGGTTCTTTCCGCCCCGATGCCACGGGCGCGCCGGCGGCGCTGCCTGGGGGACCGCAAATAAAGGACAACGGCGAGTACTTCAACCCCGCCGCGTTCGAGATGACGCCCGAATTCCAATTCGGCAACGTCAGCCGGTACCTCGGGGATGTGCACAACCCGCCCAACTTCGGCACGGACCTGCAGCTCGAAAAGCAGGTCATCACTCGCGAGCGGTACAATGTGACCTTCCGCGCCGAGTTTCTTAACGCAACGAATGCGGTGAATTTCGCGGGGCCACAAACCAGTATCACGTCGAGTGCGTTCGGTAGAATTTCGCTCACCCAGGTGAATACTCCGCGCATCATCCAGTTTGCGTTGAGAGTGGGCTTTTAAGCGCATAGGAGGCGCAGCGGCTCAGGTGCTCCGTCTGGCTATATAGTTGTGACCCTTGATCGCCACGTGGACAGCTTGCGAAGGCTTTTACCGGCAAACTAAACAGATAGAGCCAAGTCGCCAGAATGTGCAAACTATCGCCGCTTGGCAATTTAGGTTGGATGGTAGATGGTGATAACCGGAGGGTCAAACTCGAAACAATTCGTTCAAGAAATCTCGGAAATCTCTTTCCAGATAAGCAGCCACTTGGGTGAGTATCGCAGTGAGCGTTCCTATGCGAAGCTCCCCGTGAGCCGGAACGGTTACGTGGTGTTGTGTCCCCTTGAGGTCGGAGGTCAGCCGCATGTGGCTCCCCGTTTGCCGGCTGACTTGGTAACCGTATCGGCGAAGAAGCGTGGCAAGCTCTCGGCCGCTGAGATCACGCGGCCGCTTCAAGCGGGGATGACCTCGTCCTTTACCAGGTGTAGGCGAATAACCCGAGGCCGCAAAGAGTCCTCAAAATGACACCGTACGGCGTCTTGGACCATCGCTTTAAGCTCGTCCATCGTATCGGCTTGCGTGAAAATCGCATGGCCGAGCGCTTGCGCTTCGTACCCACCTTCGGGCGATTCCTCGACCGCAAAGATAATCTCCTCACGGCAGAGCTCATCCTGGCGGGAGCGCAACGCCTCTTTGACCTCAGCCATATTTACTCCTGGCGGAATTATAACACGCGAATCTTGTCGGTCGTCAGGTGGTAGCATGGGCTAGGGTCACGTCAAAGTCGCGTCTGTATGGAGTGCGGGAGATTGCTCCCGCTTTCGAGCCGGAAGCAAGATTCCGGCTCCTGGCGCCTGCGCAAGCGGGCGCACGCAAAGCGGCAGCAAGCTGCCGCACTCCAAAGGCGCTTCGGGTGCAGCCGTAGCTTGGTACGGCTAAACAGACAGTTTCGGCTAGGGGCGAATTTTATATCGTGACTCAACCACGCCCGACGCGGGGGGACGATGGCTGATCTTCAATCAATTCCTGGACGCGCTCCGGCTGGGGCTCGCGCTTGATGGGAATCACGGCTGCCGGAGCAAACGCCTCGAGCTGGGCCGTCCCCTGCCTCTCCGATTGCTTCAACGATGAGGGCAACCGGGCCAGCAACAAGGCCTGCGCATTCCTTCTTTCAGTTCCGTGCGCACCCTCTCGACGTGCTGCCTTCTGGTTTCCGGCTTCTTGACGGAGATAACCCAGCAGATCCATTCATTGCGCGCGAGCGGGGTAATATCCTCCCACTTTGTGCGCGCCGCTGGGTCGGAAAAAAGGGCTTTTCGTAAATCCGCTGGCAAGCTATGGGCTACGCCAGCGGAGAGTTTTTTTTCGTGGCTTAACATCACCTTGAGCGACGCGGAGTTTGCAATGCGCAACCACGGCGAGCGACGCAACCTTGCGAGCGCACGATCCCGCGTATCCGTAGGGAGAACCCGTTTTCCCTTTACTCGCTAGGCAGGCCGAGCCGGCGTTTGCGGCCCCATGGGACGACGAAAATTACGCCGCCCAAAGCCACGACGAAATTCCATCCGCATGTTCTTCAACTTGTTCCACTGCTCTTCAGTCAGAACGTTGCGACTGTCCAGCATCGTCTGCACTCGCTCCTTCTCCAGCGCAGCTTGTGCCTGCGACACTTTCTCAATCTGGGCGAGCACCTGGTCCTCATTCGGATGGAAAGCCCGTAACATCGGCCCAAGGACCACGTGCTGCTTTTCAAGGTCTGCGCGCAGGTCGATCATCTTCAGGCGACCGTTCAGGCTGATTTTTTCGAGCTGCTGTTTTTGCTGATCGCTCAAGCCGATTTTCTCGGCAATCTCGGGATTCCTCCACCACTCGGCCGTTCCCCGCCGGTGGAACCGCATCATCGAGCCAGCTCTCATGTGGCCCCGTGCACGCATGTTGAAAGCTCCCGGCCCACCAGGCCTTCCTGCCAAACGGCCTTGCCGCATGGGCGGGCCCGGCGGCGGACCCTGCTGGGTTGAGCTGTTGCTCTGCGCCCAATTAACGGTTTGCAGGGCAAAAATAGAGGCGAAAGCAATCAGTAGAGCAGCGAACGTTCTTTTCATCGGTATCCTCCTTCTCTGTCGGTGTCTTGGAGTTCCCGGCTGATCATCGTCTGAAACAGCGATAATACCATCCCGGCCCCCCTAAAAAGTTAGATGGCAAAAGACTGTCCTACGAGTGTAAACCTTCCCCAAAGAAAATGCCATGAACAGCTTACCCTTTCACGAAAATAAGAGCAACCGGCTAACCGGAAGGGGCGCTTGGAACGCGCTCCACATCGTGTCTGTAGCCCGTCAGCTTCCGCTTCAGAAACTCGTCTTCCAATCGCGCGCGCCGCGCGATGACCGCAAAAAAGCCTGCCGCTGGAATCAACGCCAGCCACGAGCCAAAAGCCAGGGTGCTCGCGGGCGTGGCAACGAGCATAGCCAGATAGCCGGCTGACAGTACCTGTCAAGCCACGTGAGAATGTAACTTTTGATGGATCGTCTTGCCATTTAAGAATGTAACCCGTCGTCGTCGTTTTTCCTTTCTTTCTGTCGTCGCCGTGTTTGTGCTTTTGTTTTTTCTCCGCGCGCGGTTTTT
>JASHTR010000347.1 GCA_030040455.1 Terriglobia bacterium
CGCCGCCGGATTCCCCTCCAGCGGGGTTCTGTGCTTCTTGCGGGCGCCATTAAGGCGATGTCCGAGGCGGCCTCGCTCGCTATCCCGTTTCCGTTCCCACCATTAGTCAAGTCGGATTGGCATGGCATGGCTTTCTCCTCACGTATCAGTCTAATAATCCTGGCGAAGAAACGTGCACTTTACGAGTCGCCACTGTAGGCTTCGGTACGATCACCGCCGCTGGCTCATCGAGAGAGGCACACAAAGCGGTTCAGAGTGGTGAACCATATTCGAGAAGTTAGGTACTGCCGTAAGTCAGCACTTCAGCCACCGGGAGAACTTTCGCCCCCCCTTTGACGGCCAAGTGGACTACCGATTCGAGGAATTCTGGAGTACACCCGTATGGAGAGGGATTGAAACGGACATCGTGTGTATAGAAGATCAACCAGCTCTTGCGGCTTTGGTTTTCCCGGAGAAGACGCTCCACCGTGTTCAGGCGATCAATGTCACCGTAGAGAGAGTTAGCACGAAGGAGGTTCAGGTCGACCAGCGGTCCGTTGAAACCGCCATAAATACCTCTGCAACTTAGCATCTCTCTTCCAACAGCTTGCTTTGCTGACAAAGTGACTTCCCCACGCGGGTAGGCAAAATTAGCAGTGGCAGGAAAGCTCCCCGTCTCCGTTATCGCCCTCCGCCCCTTACGAACGTCCTCCAGAAACCGGCTCAGAGGAATCCCGTGGCTCGATGTGTGGCCGAAAGTATGGCTCGCGAGTTCGTGTCCATCCTTTGCCGCCAAGCATAGGTCCTCCATATGGAACTGATCGCCCAGAGCGTTCGAAGTGTTCATCAACCCCATCGCAACGTAGTAGGTTCCCCGAACGCCAAAACTCCTCAGAATCGAACCCCCAACGGTGTACGCAGTGCGAGGAAAATCATCGAAGGAAAATGACACAAACGGCCCCGCATTACCCAAAGGAGCCACGCGCCGATGAGCTGAATACAACAGGCAGCGCAGGGCAGCGCTAAACTTCCGCCGCGTCTTCAGGAACCCTGATAATGTATGCTCCGAAAGGTATGCGGCTTTCTGGCGGCTATGCTGGCTGTTAGCTCTCATTCGGCTTAGCCTAATCCCCTCCCCACGCCAACCCCGCTGATGACCTTACCCCTCGAGTGGCCACAGGGCACTCTTGACCCTTCCGCGTTGTTCTCTGCGCAAAAATGCAATGAAGTCGGCAGAGACGGCCCTCTGTTCGCCGTGCAGATAGGCAGAAAAAAAACCAGCGAGCCTTACAGCCGTTCCCAGTATGTACGGTCTTCCGCGAAGCCGCCGCAAGGATTTGACAATCTCAAACAACGGGTCGAATCCAAGGGAGTAATCCATTCTTCCCTCCCGGAATGAACCGCCAATGAACCCTCCCGCGCTTCCGGTAGGCCTGTGATGAAATACGGGCAGATCTGGAAACGCCACAACATGCCAACCCTTCATCCGAGCCGCCGTCTCGGCATGGACATCAGGCCCTCCATAGGGCAAGCGGGCGTATGCCCTAACTGATTCGAAGCACTCGCGGCGGAACAACTGAACCGCGTGCGCAACGGATCTCACGCTATTCATCCTTCTGTTCAAAAACCTGCCGCCCTCGCATCTCTCGTAAATGAACCCACCGCCCAGTCCGAGTTGAGGATCCTGTCTGAACCTTTCCAGTAATTGTCCAAAGTAGTCGGGGTTCATTGAGACATCGGCGTCGAGATTTCCGATAAACTCATACTCCATGCCCTTCAACAGGGCAACTCCAGCGTTGATGGCATCCACCTGCGCCGCGAAGTTTCGGGGATGGTCTTCTGTTATGCGGTGGAGGCGAATGAAATCGTACTGGCGGGCATACTCCTTTACAATCTCGTCCGTCCTGTCGATAGATCCATCACTCACGATCACCCAACGAAGCGGTCTGTGCGTCTGCGCCACAACGGATTTGATAACGTTCCCGATGTGCTTCTCCTCGTTGTAAGCGGCCGTTGCAAGGACGAATTGCCCTCCCTTTTCGCTTCGTCCTCCGGAATCCCTCATCATGACTATTACCTTAAAGCCGTCTTTTCAAGTTACCCTAACCGGGCTAGCGGCCTGCCTTATGTGCGGTCAGATACCATCACCGAGGTTCGGGTGTCAGCGGGCACATCACGGCTTCTACAAAGTCCGGCGAAACCTACGGACTCCTTAAACTCCAAAGCCACCGCATGCATGCCAGAGACTTCTTTACCTGCCAACCAGCTCGGACCCGCCAGGATGCTCTCGATGCGGATGCTGCTGAATAAACTACATAACGGATCAAATCGTGTACCCACACCGATGCGAGATAAGCAATCAGCGCTGGCTTTGAGTGGTGCTTTCTCCAATACTGGAGATTCGCCTTCTGCATTTCAACATAGAAGTAGACCGGGGCCCGGGCGGTTGTTCCTCCACCGTAATGGATGGCCTCTGCGTCCGGGTAGAAGGCGACGCGCCATCCGGCTTTGCGGAACCGCAAACACCAGTCAATATCGTCTCCATACATGAAATAACGGTCGTCGATCAAGCCGACCTCTTCCATCGCTGTGCGACGAACCAGTAAGAAACAACCATTGAGGGCATCCACATCGCGAGCCGCGTCGTGCGCAAAATCAGTCATCATCAGGCCGCCGAAAACCGCCAGGCGGCGAAGCGCGGTCCGGTCGAGCGCTAATGCGCGACACCAGGAGTTCCACACGCCCGGCGCACGCATGCAGGAGCGTTGCATTGAACCGTCAGGATTCAGAATCCTTGGGCCGACGACTCCAATCGTGGGGTTCTTCTCCATATACTCCATCAGCTTGCCGAAACATCCTGGCAAGACCCGCACATCGGGGTTCACCAGACAAACGTACCTTCCCGGGCGGCTCGCTTCAATCGCAACGACATTACCTCGTGGAAAGCCGAGATTTGTGGCGCTGCGGATCAGTTTTACCTCCGGAAAGCCCTCAGCGATCATATCCGCCGTAGCGTCGGTGGAAGCATTATCGACGGCAATAATCTCTGCAGACAGGCCGCGCACTTCCTCTGTAATTGACCTGAAGCATTCCTCAACAAACCTCTTTGCATTCCAAGTAACAACAACAACCGATAAATCCAAGATCCACCCCTACGTGCCGAAGGTAGTGAGATTAAGCGTTGAGCGTCGATCTCAAGGGCGACACCAATTCAAGCGCTCCGCGCCCGCACGGCTTGCTCTATGCGCCCTCGGATGTCGCCGAAGGTGTTGAACCGATGGCGGTATAGCCAGTATTCCGCGCTCAGCACTGGTCCGCATACAACCGCACAGGATTTGCGGGAGTTGTAGTGGCGGGAGTTCCGTGCCGTGTTCTTTCCGGAATCTCCAGATATCGCCGAAGTCCCTCCTGCCAGGATTGGAAGTGATTCAGTCCCAGATCTTTCAACGCCAGATTTTCAAGCACGGAATATTTTGGCCGCGGAACCTTCGCGGGAAATTCACCCGGGGAGGCGATTTCGAGATCCACCCGAGTACCGGTGATTGAAAATATCTCGAGCGCAAACTCAAACCACGAGCAACCTCCTTCTGCGGTGGCGTGAAATACACCGTTGCAATCCGACCGGCTGAGTCCGACGATCTGTTCGGCCAATTCGGCTGTAAAAGTGGGCGTAACCAACTCGTCGTTGACAACGCGCACCCTGCCCTTCTGCCTGGCCAGCTCGAGCATCCGCTCAACAAAATTCAGCCCACCCTTTGCGCGGCAGGGCTGTTTTCCATAGAGCCCTGAGGTGCGCACCACCTGATGCTTGCCTGCGAGGGAGCGAATGAAGTGCTCTCCTGCGAGTTTCGTGTTCCCATAGACATTGAGGGGTAGCGGGATGTCCGTTTCTGTATAAGGAGTGCACTTGCGTCCATCGAAAACGTAGTCCGTGCTGACATGGATGAGCAGCGCGCCCAGTTCATTTGCAGCTAGGGCTAGATTTCTTGCTCCCATCGCATTGACGGCGTAGGCTTTCGCCGGTTCTTGTTCGCACCGTTCGACATGATGCATGGCCGCAGTGTTCACAATCGCGTTCAGATGTGAACCTTGCAGCGCCATCGTAACTGACTTCCGGTCGGAGACTTCGATGTCGGCGTGTGTAAGGCCAATAACCGCATCGCCAGCCCTGTAAAACGCGGACACAATGTCGCTGCCCAGTTGGCCGTCTGCGCCGATGACTGCGACTCTCATCGTGACGTGCTCCCCACTAGGGCGCCAGCGTTCGTCTCAGGTGAAACGACCCCCGCTATGCTGTACAGCTCGATCCCGTTCTCCATTTGCTTAAACGTCGTGATATTGGAATACAGGGGGTTGTCCCAGTCGCTACACTTCTCCATGTTGTCCATCAGATTGTTGACAATCGACTTGACATCGTCCTTGGGATGAAAACTTAGCACGTTCCTCGCTTTCTCGGTGCTTACCTTGTAGTTGCGGAAATCCTGGATGTATTTGATGTGCATTTTTGTATGAAGGCCAAGCCGCTCTTCCAACGCCGCCCGGACCAAATCTCCCACTTCCCCCACCGTATAATTGCCAGAGGCAATGTTAAAGATCCCTGAAAGCCGGGGGTTGGCCTCAAGCGCGCGAATATAGGCCGTCGCGGCGTCGTCGATACTCAGGAGAGGCCGCCAGATGGAGGGATTGTTGATGTTGATAAGCCGCTCCTTCATCGCGCTGCGGAACATGGTGTTCACAATTAGATCAAAACGCATCCTCGGACTGTATCCGGAAATGGTCCCCTTCCGCAGGGAAATCACCGAGAACGTCTCATCGGCGAGCTGCATTACCGCCTGTTCGCCCTGGAGCTTGGAGATGCCATAAGGGTAGGACGAGCTGACGGGCCGGCTTTCGTCGTACAACTCGTTCTCCGTGTAGCCGTAAACAGAGCAAGAGCTAGCGTAAATGTACCGCTTCACGCCGGCCGCCTTAGCGATGTAGGCCAGGTAGGCGGGAGCCGCGGCGTTAAAGATGAAATTCTTGCTGGGTGAATATTCCGCCATCGGATCGTTAGAGAGCCCGGCCAGGAAGATCACTTGGTCGTAGGCCCCCAGATCCTCCGTGGTGAGGTAGAAAATGTCCTTTTTCAGAATCCCGACCTGCTCCGGAAGGTGATTGCCGAACCAAAACAAATCCACGACATCCACCCGGTACCCGCGGTCGAGCAGTCTTGGAATGAGCACGGAGCCAACATAGCCCGCTCCTCCCGTAACTAAAACTTTCATCGCCTCTTCTCCTTGGCTGGTTAAGTATCGATCTGGTCTTGAACGGGGAGTACTATTGGAAAAACGCTGAATCTGGGGATTCAAGCCACTGGGCTAGTGTCTGCGCACAGCGGTCCTTGTTGGAAAGGATCGGAGACTTCACCGGCCACTCGATGCCAATTTCCGGGTCGTTCCACAGGATTCCAGACTCTGCCTTGTTGTTGTAGATTCCCGTGCACTTGTACTGAATCTCAGCGGTATCGGAGAGCACGCAGAATCCGCGCGCAAATCCAGCCGGCGCCCATACCTGCCGCCGGTTCTCTGCCGAGGCAGTCACGCCAACCCACTGTCCCAGAGTTGGCGATTTCTTCCGGATGTCCACGGCCACGAGAAATGCGGTCCCGACCGTGACTCGCATCAGCTTGCCCATCGGTGGATCCCACTGAAAATGCAAACCACGGACCGTGTCTTTCATCGAACGCGAATGGTTATCCTGGACAAAGTGCGTGGGGAGATCGAGCTCCCGGAACTGATCCTCTCGAAAGGTCTCCGTGAAGAAGCCCCGGCTGTCCTCGAAGACTTCCGGCACAAGGACAACCACGTCGCTCAAATAGCGTGACTCAATGCTAATCTGCATGCTTCTCTTTAGGAGCTAGACCAATCAAACAGGACGCGCTGCAACACCCACCAGTAGTTCTCGCCGCTCCTCGGACAGGACGTCGCGATACACTTGAAGGAGTTTTACACCGGCCGCAGCCCATGTGATCTCGTGCGCCCTGCTAAGACACCTGGCGCGTAATCTTTCTAAGAGCGCACGATCTTCGTGCAGCATGGTAATGTGCTGTGTGAGGGTCTTCACGTCTCCAACACTGTGGATGAGGCCATTTTCCATGTGCTTGCAGAAAGCACCCGAGGCCTCTGACACCAGCAGCACGCAGCCGCTGCCTCGAGCCTCGTAGGTGACGAGTGCGCTTCCTTCCTCCACCGTGGGTAGCACCAAAATGTCGCTTCCGCGCATCAACTCGGCAACATCGTTCCGCTGGCCGAGCACGTGCACGCTGGGGTGCCGAAGCTGACCGCGTAGTTTTTCCGCATATCCCGGCACAAACTCCCCGGCGATCAGAAACTTGCCATCCAGATGCGCGGGTGATTCAAGCCACGCACGCAACGCGTAATGCAAACCCTTTCGCGGTGTGCAGCCGCCGACAAAGAGCGCGGTCAGCCCCTTGTTCGGCGTTCGCCGCGGCGGACCTGGGTAATAAATCCTCTCATCGAATCCATACTGGTGACGAACCAGCTTTTCAGGCGTGAAGCCGTTCTCGAGAAACGTGCGCACTACGAAATCTGATGGGCAGGCGATCCGTGAGGCCAGTCTGTACTCCTCTTTCTCGATTTCGAGGACACGACGGTTGTAAGCGTGTTCATGATTTGGCGGCAATGCCACCCCCATGCGTTCGCACTCCTTTTGCACCACTTCCATTGCGAATGGCGTGTACGCATTTGGCCTTTCGTAAACGGTGGGAATTCCAAGCCGCGCAGCAACTTCGAGCGTTCGCCGCGACCCTAACGGCCAGGCGTGGATAATATCAATTTGTCCGGCGAGCTTTTCGAGCCTGCGGGAAACAATATAGTCGTGCAAGGCGTAAGCACGCAGCCTGCCGAGAAGCCTGTACGGGATGCGCAGCTTCCCCCTAGCAAGCGTAGGGCGAACCCTGACGCCCGTGCGTACAGGCCAGTTAAGCACGCCAGGAAAAACCAGGACGTCCGCTCCGGCAGCGGCAAGGCCGTTGACCTGCTGCCAGGCCGTGTTGCAGATTCTCGGTCCACCCAGCTTGACGCCCGTGCTGTACAATACCCGCACGGGATCGGACCGCGGACCCATTAGCTGCACCTCTGCCTGCTAACGTTGCCGGAAGCACTCATC
>JASHTR010000348.1 GCA_030040455.1 Terriglobia bacterium
TCGGTGGAAGTCGTTGACCTTCGGTCCCTGTTGCCCTACGATGAGGCAGCGGTGCTTGCGAGTGT
This sequence comes from Terriglobia bacterium, assembly GCA_030040455.1. GTDB lineage: Bacteria > Acidobacteriota > Terriglobia > UBA7540 > UBA7540 > RH2-MAG17b. The sequence continues at coordinate 66 of JASHTR010000348.1, forward strand.
CCGCAAATGCGGCAAGGTGATCCTGCTGCATGAAGACACGCGAACGGGCGGCATGGCGGGAGAGCTGGCGGCGCTGATTGCGGAGCAATCGTTCGAGGATTTGGACGGCCCCGTGGTCCGTGTCGTCGCACCGGATACGCCCGTGCCTTTCGCGCCGTCGCTTGAGGAAGCTTTCTTGCCCAACGCGCAAAAGCTGATTACAGCGGCGCGGAAGCTGGCAGGCTACTAAAATAGTGACAAGTGGCGAGTGACGAGTGGCGGGCAATTCGGTCTCATTTCGCAAATACGGAGGGCAGCCGTTTCCATCCCTTCTAGAGGGAAAACAACCATGACTCGTCACTCGCCACTCTTCACTCTTCGCTCCTCACTCTTCACTCGTCACTGTTTTTATTCGAGGTTCCTATGCCCGTAAACGTTATCATGCCCCAAATGGGCGAAAGCGTCGCGGAAGGAACGATCACGCGATGGATGAAAAAAGTGGGAGATCGCCTGGAGCGGGACGAGCCTTTATTCGAAATTTCGACCGACAAGGTGGATGCGGAAATTCCTTCGCCGGCAGCCGGCGTCCTCGCCAAAATCCTGGTGAGAGAGAGCGAAACCGTGGAAGTGAACACCATCGTCGCCGTCATCGAGAATGAAGCGGCGGAAGTCGATGGCATGCCGGACACATCTGCCGGAGCCGACGTGCTTCCAGGCGGGATCGAAAAGGAAACTGAATCAACCGCTCCCGAGCGATCCCGGAAGCGCGCAGAGGATATCCGCTCCTCGCCTGCCGTCCGCAAATTGGCGCGCGAGAAGGACGTGGACCTTACGCAAATTCAGGGCACAGGACTTGAAGGAAGGATCAGCAAAAAAGACGTCCTCGCCTATCTTGCCAGCCGCGAAAGGACCCAAACAACGCCCACGCCTTCTGCGATGCCTGCCGTCGTCGGCCCGCCGCCACCCGCTGCCGTTTCGTCACGTGGCATCGCCTTCACGGGTCCCACGCACGCGACGCCGCTCACCATTATGCGCCGGCAAATTGCCGAGCATATGGTAATGAGCAAGCGGACCTCGCCCCACGTGGCGACGATCTTTGAGGTGGAGATGAGCCGCGTGGCGCAACTGATTGCGGCGAGTGGCGGCGAATTCGAGCGCCGGAACGGCTTTCGGCTGACCTACACGCCATTTTTCGTGCGGGCGGTCGTGGAGGCGCTAAAGCAGTTTCCCATTGTGAACTCTTCGCTCGAGGGCGATAACATCATTTACAAGCATGATGTCAACATCGGCATCGCAGTCGCTCTGGAGACGGGGCTCATCGTTCCCGTCATCCGTCGCGCCGATGAGAAGAGCTTTCTGGGAGTGGCGCGCGCCGTGCGCGACCTGGCTGAGCGCGCCCGCGCCAAACGGCTGAGCGTGGATGAAGTGCAGGAAGGAACCTTCACTCTGAGCAATCATGGTGTTTTCGGAAGCCTCATCGGCACGCCCATTATCAATCAGCCGCAGGTTGCTATTTTGGGTGTCGGCGCGATCGAAAAGCGCCCGGTCGTCCGCGACGACGCCATCGCCATCCGCACGATGGTTTACCTCACGCTTTCCTTCGACCACCGCGTGCTCGACGGCGCGGTTGCAGACCAGTTTATGGCAGCCGTTAAGACGAAACTTGAAGGCTGGGATGAGTGGTAGCGCCGTAAACCCTGTCGGATGCCGCTCGAAAAGCATGATAACTCCTGAGGAAGAGACCGCGCGCATCCCTGCCTCGCCCGATGCGGGCATCCGGGAGTCTTCCCCGTTTTATCTTCGGCAAATGCCGGGATGTTTCGCGGAGTTTACTCGGAGCGAAGTATCGAGATGCTTCCCTTTCGCTGCCGTGAAAGTGCCGAGCCTCTGACAATGCATTGACGGATGGCCCTCGCTGGCGTCGCGGTGACACCGGGTGCCATTCTCGCGTAAGCTGGAATCCAGCCGTTTTCATGCACTGGGGTGAGCCGGAATCTCATGGCGTCTTCGCTCGGAGATGACGCATTCGAATTTTTTCAGACCTGCTCAGGGTTTGGTATAGTATAGCGTCGCTGGCTTATGACTTCGCGTGGAGGCGCCGTGGGATGCAAGCATCAGCCTTGAAAAATGGAAATCGAAGCGGGGGGCAGGGAAGTGAAAGCTCGAAATCGCCGGGGACCGTTGTCGCTAAAGATGGTGGAAAGCTGATTGTCTGCACCGCCCCTCTCACCGAGACCATAGATCATGCCGGCTACTTTATCCAGATGGCCCTGGCCTCCATGCCGACTTGGATGGAGTTCGTCCTGAACAGCCGATATCCGAAGTGGCGCAATGTTGAATACAATCCCGATGGCTCGGCCCGTTATATGCCGGCGGGCGTCCGGCTGGTGCAGCAATCCTTGGGGAGAGAGTTCCGGGCCGACGACATGGTCGCATGCTTCCCCGACGACCTTGAGAAATTCATTGGCCCCAACACTCGGGTCATCGCCGTTTCCACCCATAATCCTTTGGGGGTAACTTTTGCCGCAGGCGTTTATACATCGATCTTCGGCTCGACGCGCGAGCCGATTAACTCCCATTACTCAAAGCTGCTCTTTGCAAAAATCAAGGGCAATCCTTACCGGCAAAACTTCAAGGTCATCGTCGGAGGCTCTGGCGGATGGCAGATTTCACAAACCAATAGTTTCGAAGAGCTCGGCGTGGATTGCGTGGTGGAGGGTCGCAGCGAGTCCGATGAAGTGATGGAGATTTTCCGCAAGGCGGTCCGTGGCGAGATGATTCCCCGCGAAGTCACCGCCAGCCATCCTCGGACGCGCGAGGCGATCCTGTTCCCGGATCGTCGCACCACTTTTGGGGTGGTAGAAATGACCACCGGCTGCGGGCGACGCTGCCAGTTTTGCCTTCCCGATCTGAATCCCCAGATTGATCTGCCCAAGGAAAGCATCATGGCCGCCGTGCGCGCCAATGTGCGCGACGGGAACCGCCAGATTTCCCTGGCCACGGAAGATATGTTTATTTGGGGACAGGTGAAGACGGAGACGCCTTTTTTCTTTCCGAACCGGGAAGCTCTCCTTGATCTCTATTCGGAGATTGTCAACACTCCAGGCGTGGAGCAGCACGTGCTGAGCCATTGCACCATGGCGCCCTTCGTCGTCGATCCGCTGCTCATCAAGCGGCTTTCCGAGCTTCTCCTCCCGAAGAGCCCTCTCCATTTGCCGCGCGTCAGCACGCATCCGCAGAAGAAGATTCTGGCTCCGCTCATCGGCCTTGAAACCGGCTCGGTGCGCATGGCGAAGAAGATCATGCCGGGCAAGGCGGTTCCATTCTCAGTCGAAGAATGGCCCAGCATTGTTCTCGAGGGCTTGCGGATTGCCAATGAGAATAACTGGTTTCCGGTGATGACCCTGATTGTTGGGAGCCCTGATGAGACCGACGAGGACGTGAAAGCGACGCTGGACCTGGTCTACGAGATTGAGCGCCGGGGCCTGTTCGCCTTCCTGGTTCCTTCGATTTTCACGCCCTTGCACGACACGCGCATGGAAAAGCAGAAAGGCATTTCTGAGACGCGCCGGTTGCGGCCTCTTCAATGGCAACTCATCCTGAAATGCTGGAAGCTGAGCATGCGGCCTGGACTCACCACTTGGTGGGGGCCGATGGCGTGGCGGGTAGGCTCTCTGCTCATGTGGCTTCTCAAATTGCGGCGCAGTAACGGACCCAATTTCACCTGGCCGCTTGTTATGTTCTCCAGCGCCCTTCCGGAAAGACTTCTGGAGCGCATGGGAAAAATATATATTGGGAAGCCGCTGAAGACCAAAACTCGAAAGGAGTTGATTGCCAGCCTCCGCCATAACTACCTGCAATATTTGCGGCCGGATAATGGCGACCTGCCGGAAAGTTACCCGCCGCCCCCGGTTACCGCCCGAAACCCGGAAGCCCTTCGCGCCGTGTCGTGATCCCATTTACCGGGTGGGTTCTAGCAAAGTCACAGGTGTATCCGTGGCCGGCGTGCTCTTGTAGCGCAGGGCTCGCATTTTAGCCCTGCGGCCTGTAATGGATTGGAAAGCAAGGTAGCGCGGACCGGCTGTTCGAGGTCCGCGGCATTTCGTTGGTGAACAGCACAAAAGCCGCAGACCTTGGGAAGCAGGTCTGCGCTACGACTGCGGCGTTCTCGACTTTGACCCGACCCTGTCATCTTGAGCCCTTCGCCTGCCATCTCTGAGCCCGTTCGCTCCGCTTCGAACCGCTCTGGGCCCGTTCGCTGTCATCCTGAGCAAAGCGAAGGATCTCAGTATTTTGCTCAGGATAAATTCCGCGAAGAATCCCGGCATTCTACTTTCAGTAAATACGGGGATGTTTCACTACGTTCAGCATGACAGGATCAAATTTCTTCACGCACTCTCATCGGTTCCCCACGAAGCCGGACCCCTGGGTTGGGCTTACTTCCCCTGCAGGATGTTTTTTGGCTTGCTCCTGCGAAGAGTCGTTCAGCATTGCCTCGATCTCTTGCTGGAAAAAGGGAACGGACTTCGCGCCGGTCACCGAGAGACCCTCAAGCCATCCATCCTTAACACGGCCAATCACAAACGCGGGCGTGCCACGAATGCCGAGGGCCGATGCGTCGGACTGGTCGGCCTGAATCAGCCCCTTATACTTCCCATCGTTCCAGCAGGCTTGAAATCGTTGCACGTTGAGCCCGAGTTTCCGGGCATGTTTCAACAGCACGTCGCGGGTCGGGGGCACCTGATCGTTGAGGACGGCATCGCGGAATGGCCAGAATTTGCCCTGGTCGCCCGCGCAGCGAGCCGCCTCCGCTGCTCCCAGCGCGTAAGGATGCATCGGGAGAGGCAGATCACGCGCGATGAAGCGAAGTTTTCCTGCGTCAATGTAATCTTTCTTGAGATCGGCAAAGGTGGTCGTTTCGAAACGGCGGCAGAAGGGGCATTGCAGATCGGTGAACTCGACCATCGTCACAGGCGCATGTGCACTGCCAAGCTCGTGCCAGCCGGATTCGATCCGCATTCTGACGCTCTGGGGGCCTGCAATCCTCCTTGCGCGCATTCCCGGCACCGCGTCGTTTTCAAGCAACTGCCGGATGGCGCGGAGCTCTCTGAGAATCGCCGCGCCCTGCGCCGCAGTCATTGGAGTGTTCTCGGAAAACCTCGAAGGCTCCTGGGCGGTCGCCGGTGTCGTGTCACATTGGGTCTGCGGTTCTCCGTAGAGCCCCGCCGCGACTATCGCAATCACGAGCGCGGCCAGACCTGGTAGCCACGGACAAGATTTTCCTGTCCGTGGGCTTTTTCCATAACGACCCGCGGCCAATTCAAAGAACGAATTGACCCTGGCTACCACTTTTTGTACCGAGCCTTTCATAGCACAAGCTCCTTCTGTTCAGCGCCTGCCATCGAACTCAGATCCACTCCATCCGATTCCAGGTTTTCCTCGATGGATGCCGCCCACTCCATCGCGCGATCAGCGTCTGCGCCGAAGCGTTTTTCCCAATCGGCACGATCCTTCCGGCGCATCGTGGCATCATAGGCTTGACCAGGGAACTTGGCATGATGGCTCAGCACCGGATCGGCCAAAATTTCCTCTACCTGGCTTTCCTCAAGCGGAAGGCCAAAAAATGGGGCCACCCTCCTCAGTGTGCTGCCCGGGTCTTCGGAGACTTCCTCGCCGTCCATGAATAGCAAACGCTCCGGCTCCGCCTGCTTCCGGGATCGATCCCATAACGCTGCGGTCACCAGCCAGATGTAGGCAGCTTTCCGGGCGTCATCGAGTTCGGGTATGTTTACTTCGTTTAGGGCAGGGAAGAGCGTCAGCGTCTTGTGCCAGAATATGGCCCGCCTTCGCGTCCATTTTTTCCGGTTCTCCAGTTTCAGGACGGAAAGAATAAACGTTCTTAGGCCGACCGATAAAAGCACGGCCTTCGAGCGCGAATCGTTGGCGAGGATGACGTCGGGCATCGAGTTGCATGTGTCGGCGGCCTTCACAATCACCGTTTG
>JASHTR010000349.1 GCA_030040455.1 Terriglobia bacterium
TAGCACAAGCCCAACCGCGCCCAGGAGAATCAACAGCAGCGGGCGCACGTTTTGGACCAGCAGCTCGTGCAGCGGAATTACTTCTACGCGTGGATGCTTGCGCCACCGCGCCGCCGAGGGTGAATATTCACGGCCGATCCGCTGAGTAATAACCTGCAGGTACGCTTGCGCCCGCGCGACGCTTACGCCAGGTTTAAGAATCCCGATCGCTCGCAGAATTGTAAGGAATGAAGCCCGTGGAGAAAAGATACTGGCGTTTAGCGCTATCGGTGCCCAAATGTCCGCCTCCGGATAGCGAAGGTTGCCCGGCATAACCCCCACCACCGTGTAAGGCGCGCCATCGAGGTGGATGGTCCTCCCCAAAATGTGCCGGTCAGCGCCGAAGCGGCTGCGCCAGAGGCTTTCGCTGAGCAGTGCAACATGATTCTGTCCTTCCTTGCCCTCCCAGGAACTGAACATCCGACCGAGAATGGGCTGAACACCCAACATGTGGAAGAAATCGGCGGTAACATGGGTGACGCTCACGCGTGCCGGCTGGCCCCCGCCAGTGAGATTGGCGCCAGGGTCACCGGTGCTAAAAGCACCGATCCGTTGGAAGACCCGGTTCTGATCTTTCCATGCCGCGAAATCAGGACTCAGGACGTAGATCGACCCGCAGGAGTTTCCGATGTTCTCGGCGGGACAAACGAGCCTTTGCGCGTTCTTGTAAGGGAGTGGTCGCAGCAAGACCGTGTTCACTACGCTGAAGATGGCAGTGTTGGCGCCAATGCCGAGGGCCAACGTAATGATGGAGACGGCCGTGAAGCCAGGATTCCGCCGCAGCATCTTCAGCGCAAAGCGAACGTCCTGGAGGAGCATTTCAAGCCATCGGTACCCCCATGCTTCCCGCACCTTCTCTTTCACCGCGCCCACACGCCCAAACGCTTTGAGCGCCTCCCGGCGAGCCTCCTCCGGCGCCACGCCTGTAGCGATTAATTCACGCGTCTTTTCCTCGACGTGATAACGCAATTCGTCGTCGAGATCGTGCTCCAATCTCTTTCGGCGAAATAGCGATCGCAGGCGATGTATACAGGACATGAGAAGCCCCTTGCAATGGGGCAGCTTTGCGGCGCATTCAAGGGTACCCACGGCGAGGAAACCGCTCGCCGTGGCTACCTTTGCTTGCCGCTTGCTGATTGCTGACAGCTTCTTTCACGCAAACCGCAACACCTTCGCCACCGCTTTGCTCACGCGACCCCACTGCTCCTCTTCCTGGGCCAGCCGCTTGCGGCCGGCGGCGGTGAGCTGATAGAACTTAGCCCGGCGGCGCGCCTCCGAGGTTTTCCATTCTGCGCTGATCCAGCCCACCTGCTCCATGCGGTGCAGCGCCGGATAAAGCGAGCCTTCCTCCACGCGCAGCACCTCATCGGAAACCTTCTGGATGTGCGAGGCAATGCCGTAACCATGCATCGGCCCCCGGGCAAGCGTCTTTAGCGCCAGAAGTTCCAACGTGCCTTGCAACTGGTCGTAAGGCATAGATAGCTTCTTAAGACATCTTTGGATAAGAATGACAGGAGCTGCTGTGAAAGTCAACCTGCGAATCGTCAACCCGGAATTGACACGCGAAATCGCCATCACGTATCATCAGGCGATTTCACAAATGGCAACCACCAAACGGGCGACGCGAGGGGACGCTCATCGGATGAAGGAACTAACTTGGAGGACGTGGCGGGGGTGGGTGGTGTTTCTTCTGGCCGGTACAGCCTCGCTGGCCTCCGGACTGGCGCTGGCCACTTCCAGCGTCCTTTCAAGCCCTATTTATCGGGCGGACAACTACTATCAGGGCCGGCGCAAGCTTGAAAACGTTCGAAAGGGCCTGAGTATTCTCAAAGGAGAGGTGGCCCACCACCCGAACGACTACGAAGCGTGGTGGCGGATCTCGGAATACGACTGTTACCTTGCGCGTCACTTGGCGGATCGGCAAGCGAAGCCCATATTTGAAGAAGGCATTGCGGCAGGAAGAAAGGCCGAGAATCTTAATCCCAAGCGGCCCGAAGGCTATTTCTGGACGGGCGCCAACGAAGGGTTGCTGGCGGAGGCGAGCAACCTCATTTCCGGCTTGCGAATGGTCGCCTCCGTCCGCAATGAAATGCAAAAGGTGATGAAACTCGCGCCCGAATATCAGCAATACGGCGCTGAACGAATTCTGGGTCGCCTCTATTTTCGGCTTCCCTTCTTCGCGGGTGGTAACAAGCTGCTTTCCATCCACCTGCTGGAAAATTGCTTGAAGCGCTATCCGGATAACTCGCTGACCTTGCTCTATCTCGCCGATAGCTACCGCGCCGTGGGGCGTCGCGAAGACGCACGAAAGTTGCTTGAAAGAATGCTGAAGCTTTGCCCGGACCCCATCTACGGCCCCGAGCAGGCGGACAACCAGGCGGCGGCACGCGAGGAGCTCCAAAAATATTTCAATGAATAATGACTTCCAGACACTCAGTGAACTTTTTCTGCATGCTGCGGAGAACCACGCGAAGCCGGATGCGTTCCTGTCCAAACGCGCCGGGCGCTATCAACCTCTCTCATCACGCGAGGCGCTCCGGCAGGCTGCCGTTCTTGCGCTTGCGTTCGAAAAATTCGGACTTCGGCGGGGAGACCGGATCGCCCTG
>JASHTR010000350.1 GCA_030040455.1 Terriglobia bacterium
GTGTTTGTGGGGGGGAAAGCTGGACCAGTTGCCTGGTGGGGTCAACGTCTCCCCGGCCAGAAGACGTTCGGCGGGAACGTTCTCGCCGAGCGTGGTGTAGACCGTGCGCGCCCAATTGCCTCTGCCAGCCTCATTTTTAATAACATCCTTTGCCTGCACGAGCGCTGGGCCACTGGCTGACTGTGAGGGTGCAGTAAACACGCCGATAGCGGCTCCAGTTTCTGCCGCCACTTCATAACGCGCGTGTGGCGGAATATAGATCACGACGGGTGGACCGTCAAACACATCAGCACGGTCTCCGGCTCCCGAATAAACTGCTTTGCCTTCCCTGTATTCGACGGTTACTGAGATCCTTCCGGAGAAGATATCCAGCACGGCCTCGCGGTCGTTCGTTTGGAGCGAATGGCGCTCGCCCGCCGCAAGCTGCAATCGTGCGAAGTCCAGGAAGCGCATCGTCCCGTCAGGCACAATTTCCTGGTATGTGTCCTTGGGCCTGCTTTTAATGTGACGTTCCATGCTTCGAACCTTCCGAGTTGGATTTTAAAGGCAGGGGGGCTGCCTTTTCCTGCTGTCGTAATCCTGTTATCTGACGGCGCGCCTCAACCGCCTGGCCGTTCAGTTCCTAACTCCAACATATCGGCTCTTTGTCCTTGATCGCCGCTCTCCCTTGAAGGCAGGAAGCGTTCGCACGATTCACGCTTAATCAATTGCGTAGGAATCATACTGTGCTGTGGCGGTGCATCGGGATGCACGATTCGGTTCACTAGCAATTCGATCATGCGCTTGCTCACTTGCTCGGTAAATATTCGAACGGTGGTCAGCGGTGGGTGCCACGTGGCGGCCTCAGTGTCGGTAAAGCCCGCCACGCTTACATCTTCGGGCACCTGCAACCCCCTCTCCCTCAGGGCCTTGCAAACCCCTTGTGCCGTGGGGTCGCCCCCCGCGAAGATCGCACTTACAGATTCGTTGCGGCTGAGAATGGATTTGGTGGCTAAGTACCCGAGCTGGCGATCATCTGACGAATCCAGCTCGCTCACACGAGGAGGCAAGCCTGCTCTTTCCATGGCTTGCCGATAGCCGGCGTAGCGCAGGGCATACCAGGGAAGCCGGCAATTGCCGACGTACCATATGTCACGATGGCCGAGTGCCAGCAGATGTTCGGTCATCTCATACGCGCCCTGGGTATCATCGAACGTCACCACGTCGTACCGCTCGGATTTCCATTCGCCCAACACGTTGTTGCCCAATACGACAAAGGGTATCCGGCGGCGAGAGAGCAGGTCCAGGAGATTCGGGAAATTGGTGCCAGCCAGAATGAAACCCGAAACCTGCTCGGGGTTTTCAAGAATTCCTGGGAGTTCAAGTCCGCGGGCTGATTTTGAGGCTGTGTAGCGGAACGAGAGGAAAAGCATATTGTAACCGTACGCTGCCGACGCGGCCTCAGCGCCCGCCAGGATGTGCGAGTGAAAGGGATGCAACATTTCGCGGTTGCTGAGAATAAAAGCAAAAGTCTTATGCTTTTTCCTTCCCTGCAGCTCGACTCCCAACTTGAGGGCAGCTCGCTTTACCCGTTCCTTAATTTGTGGGTCGACGCGAGAGTTGCCGTTAGCAATGCGCGAGATAGTCGAAATACTCACCCTCGCCTGCCGAGCGACCTCTTGATACGTGATTTTCCCTGACCTAACCATTTCCTTTAATTCGTCCGCTTGGGCAGCTCTCGCTCGAAGCGGCCGATGAGCGTCGTCAGTTGCATGGCTTGACGATTCAATTCCAATCCAGTATCACAGCGTTTAGGAGTAAGGTCAAGAAAATTCCTATAAAGTTAAGAAAAATATGTGGAAGGCATCGCTGAATGTAGAAAAATATAGGTATATTCAGGGTTCGATGATGATATTCACAGTCAATTTTACTAAGATTCTATGACGTAAGAAAACTTTCTATACTTATGAGAAAACTTCTTGACACGACCTTTGACCAGGATTATTGTAATGAGGCTATGAACAGACGTAGGGCCGCTTCATCTTGGCTCGGATCTTCGACATCGGATTTAGGGAGACCGTCTGGAAAGGGCGCCGGGACTGCCAGCAACCACACTACGAGTTGAACCATCGCGGCGAGGATCGCTGGCAACGGCTCTGGGATCCATCTCGAAGAATAGGCGAGCCAAACCAAGCGAGCCCTGTTGGAGCTAAGACGGCGTAAGGCCTTTTTTACAGGGATTTAATGCTCGATTTCCGATGGGCCACGCAATAATTGTACGTGTAGCCAGGCGGGATTTTCACCCCAGTAAGAGATGGAGATCGTATGAAAGCAGAGTTTCACGGAAGATTATGGAGGTAGAGAGCGTAGGATGCGGAGATTTCGCGGAAGGATGGCATGGGAGTGCCTGTTCGTGTGGGTTGGCCTCCTGCTGGCGGCAACTTTTTCACCTGCATTCGGCCAGGGACCAATACATATCCAGACCACGCTTCACAGTCCGATGATCACTTTTGCTGTGAACCGTCTTGAGCGCTCGCTGCGAGCAGCCGGTTACTTTCTTCAGGACACAGGGCCTACGGTTTCCCTGTTTTTGCAAGCCGGCGAGCCTCAGAGCTTCTCAATCGACAGGCAGGGCCATGAGATCAAGGTTACGGGTGGCGATGAGCGCGGTCTGATGTATGGCATCCTTCGCCTCTCGGAGGAGGTAGAGCTCGGGCATTCTCTCGATTCAGTTTCAGACGAATCGCACACAGCATTGGTGGCCGTTCGAGCTTTCAAGTTCAATCTTCCGCTCCCGGGCGGCCGCTACCTTTCTCAATATAACCTGCAGCACAACCAATGGTTCTGGAATCTCGGTTATTGGAGAGAGTTTCTCGATACGCTTGCCGAAGATCACTACACGGCACTTGAACTCTGGAGCGCGGAACCCTGGTCGCAGATGGTGAATGTGCCCAAGTACCCGGAAGCAACCACCCTGACACCGGAGGAAATGCGCCAACACATTCATTTCTTTCGTACTCTCCTCCGCATGGCTAAGGACCGGGGCATTGACACCTTCCTTATCACCTGGAACATCGACCTCTCACGCTCGTTTGCAGAAGCTCATCATATTCCACCCATCAATGTTGATAGCTCCCTGGTGCGGGACTATCTCCGCGATAGCATCAGAACCGTGCTAAACACTTATCCGGAGCTTACTGGCCTTGGGACGACTCAGGGCGAGCAGATGGGCGTAATTCCCCCTGACAAGAGGGCGGACTGGATCGCGGACGTTTACTTCCGTGCCATTCGTGAGTCTGGCCGCCGGCGTGTTCCCTTTATCCTTCGCTACTGGGGTGGCGCGCCCGCGGATACGGAACGAGCCGTCGCGGCCTACGGGCTGGGGCCCGTTTACCTGGATATAAAATACAACGGTGAACACGTCTATTCCTCCCCGATGTACCACGTCCAAGACTCATCCTGGTTGTCCCAGACGCATCACTACAAGTTTCTCTGGCACCTGCGCAACGACGACCTTTACGCCTTCCGTTGGGGCAACCCGGAATTTGTACGCGAGCTGATGCAAAACCTTCGGCGCACCGACGCAGCAGGTTTTACTTACGGTTCGGAAATCGACATTCCCGGCCCAGACGATTTCGACACTCCGGCGGCTGCCGCCCACCAGAGGTGGAAGTACGAATTTCAGAAACAGTGGTTCGCTTTTGCGTTATGGGGCCGTCTTGGCTATAACCCGGACTTACCGGATACCTTATGGAGAGCTTACTTCCGGCTCCATGATGGCCCTGCCGGCGATGCTCTTTATGATTCCACCGTGGCCGCCAGCCGCCTCGCACCGCTCATCACTTCGTTCCACTGGAATTACATGGACGGCGACTGGTACGTCGAAGGGTCCATAGGCTCCTGGAATACTTCGGCAGAGGTACCCCGCATCAATTATCGTCGATTCGAGCTTTATCACAACATACTGGGTTACGTTTTCAATAACGCCATTGACTCGGGTTACGAAAACTTCCCTGAATACGTAGCACAAATGCTGGCCCATTGGAATCCGCCGGATGCGATCCGTTCACCTTTGGACGTCGCCCAGGAGGCCGAGTCAGAGGGGCGCGTGGCGCTGCTAGCCGCTTCTATTCCTGATCCAGGCGGGCGTTTTGCAGACGAGTTTCAGGCTGCACAGTCAGATGATGAAGCTTATGGTCATCTGGCCCTTT
>JASHTR010000351.1 GCA_030040455.1 Terriglobia bacterium
GCGCACGTGACGCGGTTTATGGAATTGTGTGCGGTGATCTCGCTTCGCTGGCCTTGCCCCGGCGCGCCGTGACCTTGACGAAGCAATGGAGCAAAGAACTCTCGCTCGTTCGAAAGGACGTTCGTGGATTCATTCTCCTCTGCGATGTTCCGCGAGGCGTTTCATCTCGTCGAATCGGGAGTTGCCACGGTCGCGGATTCTACTGCCTCACACATCGGCAAGCGAGGCGCTTGGAAGGGCAATTCATGAAATTCAACTATGATATTCTCAAGCTGGCAGTAAAATATCCAGAAGACGTTGGCGACCGGACTTTTTCGGCGCTGGCGCCGTTCAACAGGCGAGGGAAAAACTTCATGATCGTCATTGATTCGCATCTCGATTTGTCGTGGAGCGCCTTGAATTGGAATCGCGACCTACGCTTGAGCGTGCAGGAGATTCGACGGGCGGAAGCGAGCATGCAGGGGGCGCACCGTGGCGCTAACACGGTCTGTTTCCCGGAGATGCGCCGGGGTGAAGTGGCCGTCTGCCTGGCGACGGTTCTGGCGCGCGCCACCGCGCGCAATGAGGCGAACCTCGACTATCGATGCCAGGAGATCGCCTCCGCTATGGCTCGCGGCCAGCGCGCGTATTACCGGATCATGGAAGGTCAATTGCGGAATTTGAGAACTTGGGAAGACATCGACCAACACATCGCGGAGTGGCGCCGTGGCTCCCGTGAGACGATTGGCTACATCCTGAGCATGGAAGGAGCCGACCCGATTCTCGACTGCAATGATGCAGCCAAATGGTGGGAGGATGGGCTGCGCGTGGTCGGGCCGGCCCATTATGGGCAGGGAGTCTACGCCGACGGTACGGGCGGCCCGGGCGGGCTCACCACAAAAGGGTTCGAGCTTCTTAAGGCGTTCGAGGATTTGGGAATGATTCTGGACGCCACCCACTTGACAGATAAGGGATTCTGGCAGGCAATCGAGGTTTTTCACGGGCCGGTGCTCGCCAGCCACAATAATTGTCGAGCTCTCGTTCCAGGCGACCGCCAGTTTTCCGACGACCAGATTCGCGCGCTGATCGCCCGTGGCGCTGTGATTGGGATGGCATTAGACTCGTGGATGATGCTGCCCGGCTATGTTCCCGACGAGACCGACAACTCCCAGGTTAAGCTGCGGATGATCATCGATCATATCGACCACGTCTGCCAGCTTGCGGGCAACGCCACGCACGTCGCCATTGGAACCGACCTTGACGGCGGCTTCGGCCGGGAGCAGTCTCCCTCCGATCTCGACACTATTGCTGATCTCCAGCGACTACCTGGGCTGCTCAAAGAAAGGGGATATTCTGTGGCCGATATCGAAGGTGTGATGCATGGGAACTGGTTACGCTTTTTCAAGAAAGCGTGGAGTACATCGAGGGCCTCGTCGCAACGAGCTTAACTGACCCGGAGGTTGTAGCACCGGTGTCCATTCATGCTTGTCCATCTACGACGGCGTCAGCGCTGTCAACTCCTTTTTAGAGACACCACCACGGCCGCGAACGGCTCCACAGAATAGGTGGTCGCTCGGAATCAGCCCCCAGTCGCTGACCAGCCGGCGACTATTTCTGAAGTGATGGACCGGACCGATCGTGAGCACGAACGCCAAACCCATGACCAGACCCACGCCCCATTCTTTCATCAACTCCATCACCGGGGGACATGCTTCAGCTTCCTGCTTCACGGCCTAGGAGGGGCTTCGAAGTCTGGAACAACAAGATCAAGAATATCAGTCACTGTTCCTTTGGATTTCGCCGTGTGAAAAGCTTAACTCCCGCTCCCTGCCGAACGCTGATTACACTCTAGGGGGATTAGCATAGTCTCCCATTCTGTTTTCACCACCAAGCCGGGCTGAAATCTCCTGAGTGACCTCCTTCAGCACGAGAGCGATCTCGCCAAAGCTGTTCCGTCGGATGTGGCTGACGGGTCCAGAAACACTGATTGCAGCGAAAGCTTTTCCCTGGGAGTTACAAATTGGAGCAGCCAGACAACGGACGCCTCTGTCGGTTTCCTCATTGTCAACTGCAAATCCCTGGTCGCGTATTCGACTTAAGCTTCGCAGAAGGAGACTGGGTGAAGTGATCGTCCTTTCTGTAAATTTTCTCAAAGGCCTCTCGTTCAGTATCTGCCTGGCCTGCTGTGGCTCCAGAAACGCCAGAATCGACTTACCCAACGCCGTCGCATGTATCGGCGCGTACGTGTTGGGAAGAGCGGCCATCCGGATTGCGCGGATTCCCTCGAGTATTTCCACATAAAAGACCTGTCCGTGTTCGAGAACCCCTAGGCAGACTGTCTGTTCGAAACGCCCCAGCAATTTCTCCATGTAAGGGTGGGCCACAGCTTTTAGCGCCTCTCTCCCATTGTCTCGAATGTTGTAGGTTATTCTGCCAGTCAGTTGATAAGTCTCAGTCCGAGGATCTTGCCGAACATATCCAAGCTGACGCAAGGTGTAAAGTATTCGAAAAACCGTCGCCTTCGGTTGCCTCAACCGCTGGGAAAGATCAGTGAGCCGGATCGTTGTTTTGGTCTGGGCCATGGTCTCGATAATGGCAAAGGTTTTACCTACTACTTTCAGGTAAGTTGCCCGTTCTTTGTCGCCCATGAA
>JASHTR010000352.1 GCA_030040455.1 Terriglobia bacterium
TGGCCGGCCTGAACAACCCGGCTTCCTCTGACCCCATTCCCGCGGCGCCTCCCGCGAGTCTCGGAAACAGCCCCAATGCCGCAAAGAATGAGGCTGTGAAGCTGGCGGCCGCAATTAAGCCCCTGGATTCCCCAGCTTTGCTTCCGGCTGCGCCGGAGAGTCTTCCTGGCGAGGCTAGCGGCTTCAGCGTCAACGCAGGGATCTCGCAACAGGGTGGTATTGTCTCTACTCCCTTTTATAGCCATCGCCACTACACCGGGAAGCTCATTTCCCTCGATCTCAGGGATGTAGATATCCGAGATTTCCTTCGGCTTATCCACCGGGTCAGCGGGTTGAACATTGTTGCGGATTCCGACGTAAACGGAAGAATCACCATGGTGATGGATGATGTTCCGTGGGATGAAGCTCTGGACCTAGCTCTGAAAGATAACGGCCTGGCTACGCAGTTGGAGGCGAACGTGCTTCGCATTGCCAGAGTGAGCACCTTAGACAATGAGGCAAAGGCTCAGGCGGAAGCCCGGGCGGCGAAGCTCGAGGCGGAGCCGCTGGTGACGGTGGTTCGGGTGCTGAAATACGCGCGCGCTGCAGACTTGCTTCCCGGCCAGGCAGGAGCGATGGGTGGGCCTCAAGGGGGCGCTCCGGCAACCATTCCGGGCGTGGTGACGATACTCAAAGGCCTGACCGGCGTGATCAGCCCTGACGGCAAGATTGTTGCTGACCCCCGTGACAATGCCGTGATCCTGACGGACCATCAATCGCAAGTTCCCATCATTGAGGCCGTCATCGACAAGCTGGACGTGAAGTCGAAGCAGGTATCCATCCAGGTGCGGGTGGTTCTGGCCAGCGCTGATTTTAGCCGGACACTCTCTTCGGTGTTAAGCGAGGCGCTCACGAACCATTCTGGCTCAACCCAGTCTGCAGCCGGAACGGGGAGTGGCATTGTCGGAACTGCGGCGACCAGTAGCCCGTTGCCGATTCTGGGAGCAGTCACGCAGCCGTCCTCGGTCAGTGCGTCAGGGTTTGGCGCGTTTGCAATTACCAATGCCGGGGCTCGTTACGCCATTAATGCGGCCATCACCGCAGCGGAGACGCGCGACCAGGCGCGCACCATCTCGCGCCCTAATATCGTGACCCAGAACAACGTGCGGGGTGAAGTTCAGCAAGGCGTGCAGATTCCGCTGCAGATGAGCATTAATAATACAATTACCGTCCAATATGTGAACGCCACCCTGCAGCTTGATGTGACCCCTCAAGTGACCGTTGACGGGAAAGTGTTCTTGAATATCTATGTGAATAACGCCTCGGTGGGAACGTTCAACACGGAAGTTGGGCCGTCCATCAACACGCAGGAAGCGACCACGCAGGTTCTCGTCCCGGATGGGGGAACGGTAGTGTTTGGAGGGATCAACGTCACCACGAGGTCGCGTTCGGCAACTTACGTTCCATTGCTGGGAAGCATTCCCATTCTCGGCAATCTCTTCAAATCAAGCTCCATAAACGACCAGAACCAGGAACTGCTCTTTTTTGTCTCGCCGACTATTTTGCCAGGGTAGCAATACCCTAGAATATACCAATGGATTAGAAGCCTCTCGCAAAGACGCCATAGTGCCACCATGAGACGCGAAGTGTGACTCCTTCGCGTGGTCTTGCGGCTTTGGGCGTTTCAGGACAAAGCCCACGGCGAGAAAAACTCCCGCCGTGTCCGAGATGACGACTCTCAAAAGGGAGCCCACTGCTGAAAGCCGAAAGTTTGGAAGGTTCACTTCCTGGCCATCAACTTTGAACGTTCAATTCACTTTTCGACCTGGCGTCTTTGCACGCGTCGCTCGCGCCTTCAGAGGGCCTTGGTAACTTTGTCCGCCTGGGGGCCCTTTTCGCCTTGCACCACTTCGAATTCGACCGCCTCGCCCTCCTGAAGGGTTCTGAACCCTTCTGCTTGAATGGCCGAGTAATGCACGAAGACGTCGGGTCCGCCTTCCCGGCCAATGAATCCATAGCCTTTGGAATTGTTAAACCACTTCACCTTGCCTTGAACTTTTTCCACTTGTAGCCTCCTTATTGTTTTTCACCAGCCGGGTCGCGCAGACTCTCGCTTTCCAGAAAGTCAGCAGGTTTTCGTTAGCAATTCATGGACAAGACGCAGGGTTTCCCCGTGCGGAGAACTCTGCGCTACCTTGCATACCTATTACCCTTAACGCACAACGGGCGCATTCGTCCTTCCAAACGTTCACGCAGATAAATAACTATGTTGCCCGCCTGCTGTCAAGAGGGTTGTCGATATTTTTGTAACACGTCAGATCGTGTGAAAAAATTAGAAGGCAAGCAAAAAAGCCTCTCGCAGAGGCGCAAAGCCGAAAAGTAAGTTGAGAGTTAAAAGTCAAAAGTCAAAGAACTTATCCTTATAAACTTTCGACTCTCGACTTTGAACTTTCAACTCGTCTTGGCGTCTTTGCGAGAGGCCGTTAACTTTTTCACAGCTTCTGAGTGTTTCACCTGCTGTAGGCAGGCTCAGTCCACAGGGAAGTAAAAATATGAAAACAAAGAACTTGGATTCTTACTTCCTTGAGAGGCATTGCGTCTTTTCAGAGTATCCATGCTGCGGGTTCAGCGTGGCTCACGCTTTCAGGCGGCTGAAAAGCCAGAGCAGCCCAACCAGCGTCTT
>JASHTR010000353.1 GCA_030040455.1 Terriglobia bacterium
ACTGCCAAACATCCGGATACACATTCTCCCAAGAAAAACCGCAGCGTTACACTGCGAATGCTGCGCTACGAGGCGATGCCCAGGTTTGTAGCCGCAGTGTTACCAAAGCAGCTTGAGGGCAAATTGAATCTGGCGGGACGTGGTCGATGTGCTCGTAATGGCGGCTGCAGTGCCCGAAACGCCCGTGGGATTCGTCGCCGTGGGCGGAGTGAACACGATCAGGTTTGGAGTATCGAAATTGGG
Organism: Terriglobia bacterium; assembly: GCA_030040455.1. Taxonomy (GTDB): domain Bacteria; phylum Acidobacteriota; class Terriglobia; order UBA7540; family UBA7540; genus RH2-MAG17b. The sequence goes on from JASHTR010000353.1 coordinate 244, forward strand.
GCGATTCAGAAAATTGAAAATTTCAGCTCGGAACTGGAGGCGAAGCTTTTCCCCAAGGGGTATGTCTTTCAGCAGCGAAAAGTCCCAGGTAGCGAGGCCTGGACCGGTAAACGTGTCCCTTCCGAGATTGCCGTAGAATCCCCCGGTGGAAGGAGGCGCAATGAACGCGGCCGGATTAAACCACTCGGTGGGCTTGCCGAGAATTACGGGTCCCGTGAATTTAGGATTTAGAAACGGACGGACGGGATTTCGGGTGTCTCCGTTATTCGAGGGATTGTAACTCAGTTGCGGGGTGAAGGGAAAGCCTTGCTGCAGAGTGACGATGCTGTCCACGGACCAGCCGCTCACCAGGCCCCGGCTCCAGCCTTGCAACCCGTTCGCGAAGTGCCTGCCTGCGCCGAAGGGCAACCCGTAAACCATACTGATTACGGCCATGTTCCGCACATCATAGGTTGCGGGTCCCCAATCTGCCCCCAGATCAAAGGGATTCGACACCAGACCCGGAGCGTTGGCAGCGGCCGTTTGATTCAGAGAATCTCCGTCGTCGAGCGTTTTCGACCACGTGTAGACGCCTCGCAACGAAAGGTTTTGGCTAAAGCGATGGTTCAACTCCGCTTCCAGCGCATTGTAGGAGCTGTCTCCAAGCGAAAACCAGGTCCAAGTGGGTCCGAGGGCGGGGTTTGGCTTCAGCGCAGTGGAAGGGATATAAAATGTCCCGGCAGGCACCGCTGCACCTGCGAGCGGCGAGCCGACCGGGAAGCCAGTCGAGATAGTAACGGGTGGATTGGCCGTGGGATCGACTACAGGATACGTCGCCGGGCAGGGAGCTGCCGGGCAAACGGTCGGGGTAGGCTCGTTTGCGTCCAGACCAAGCATCTCGTGATAGCCGTGTGAGCCCACATAGCCGAGGGTGAAGGCCGTATTGGGAGTAAGCTGCTGCTCAACCCGCAGAGACCACGAAATGAGGGTAGGAGTACTCATGTTAGGCTGAATACCGCCCGGGATCACCTTCGCGTTTGTGGGTACAGGAGCAGACGGGTTTATCGGCAGATCCGCAACCGGCAATGACGCCACACTATAGGTTGGGTCGTACGGCGGATTCTGGTCCGCCCGATAGCCGAGCGCGTCCTGCAAATCATCGTACATTCCGAAGCCAGCGCGAATCACCGTCTTTGCGGTGAACGGGCTCCAGGCCAATCCGATTCGCGGCTCCGGGAGGAACGTCGCGTTGTTGACCGTAAAGATTGAATTTCCGACATGAGGCTGAGTGGAAATCACGCCGTTCGTGAAGGTGTAATTGGCGGCGCGGTCATGAGCTTCGTTCCAGCCGGTCGTGAACTCGTCACGAAAGCCCAGCGAAACGTCGAGCTTGGGTGTGACGCGGATGACATCTTCGGCGTACCACGCGCCAAAAAACGACCGCCAGTTCATCTCGGTTGCCGCCGGATCGTACAAGAAGGACGCAACCGTCCCCTGCAAGAAGGTCTGCAAGCTCGAAAAGGTTGCCTGCCCATACTGGCTGAGGGCAAGCGTCTCGTTCGATTGGAATGGCTGAAGCCAAACGCCGAGCGTAAGTTGATGGCGTCCCCGCGTCAGGGTCACGCGGTCCTCCATCGTGAATAGATTGCGTGCGACACTCAGGTTACTTCCATTGTTGCTTCCAGCCAGTCCGATCTGGGCCTGCGGGTTCGATGCCGCGCTCCCTCCTACAACGACTGCGCCCACCGGCCGGCCAACCAGAAACCCGGGAACCGACGTTGCCGGAGTGCCTGGAGTAGGCTCGCCCGTAAAAAAGTAGCCGGCCCGTGAAAAGCCAATTCGGGCCGTATTGAGCAAGTTCGGCGAAAAGATATGGGTTTCCTGAAGACTCAGCACCTGTTCACGCAGGTTGAGGATGTCGGTACTGTAGGGATCGGCGGGCGTGGCCGTGACGTCGCCGCCGTCATCGATGGTATAGGAGAAGGAAAGGGAGTCCTCTGGGGAGAAGATGTGGTCCAACCGGGTCGTGCCAAAATCCTCCCGAACCGTCTGCAACGGACTGCTGAAGTCCTCGGCGATTCCGTTGAAGTCCGGCGCGCCCGCCGTAGGCGCCGGCCAGAGACTGAGCAGCGGTTGGACGGCCTGCACCGCGGAGGCGCGCGAAACTGCGTCCGGCACAAAGCTCACGGAGGTTTGGTCCAGCGCCTGGCGATATCCTTCGTAGTTGGCAAACAAGAACGTTTTATCTTTTTGAATGGGCCCGCCGCCAGAGACTCCAAACTGATTGCGCCGAAACGGCGGAGCAGAGCCCTTGTCAAAGAAATTCGCGGCGTCGAGATCGTTATTTCGCAGGAAATCATAGGCGGACCCGTGGAATTGATTGCTTCCGGACTGAGTCACAATAAGGACCTGGGCGCCCGGATGCTTGCCGTATTCGGCACCGTAGGAGTCGCGCAAAACGTCGAATTCGCGCACCGCATCCACCCCCAGCAGCTCCTGGCTCGGGCCGCCCGGCGTCATGTTGTTCTCGGCAGCCCCGGTGTATTCGATCCCGTTCAAGAGGAACAGGTTCTGCTGGGGCCGGTTGCCCGAGACGGCGAAATTGTTTCCGGTGGTTGAGTTCGATATCCCGATCCCGCCGGTCTTCTCCGGAGTGAAATTAACGATGCCAGGATTGAGGGGCAAGAGTAAATCGTAGCTGCGCCCGTTCAGGGGTAGATCCTTCACTTGCTGTTCCCCAACCAGGCCGGATACGTTTGCCGTATTCACGCTCACCAGCGGGGCGTCCGAGTTTACGGTGACCTGCTGGCTCATCGGGCCAAGCTGAAGCGTCACGTCCACGCGGGCCACCTGGTCAACCGTCAGGCGGATCCCCGTCCGAACTACCTTTGCGAAGCCAGCCTTCGTCACCTGCACCTGATATTGCCCGACGGGGAGCGCGAACACCGCATAGCTCCCCTCGCCGCCGGTCGTCGTGGTGCGGGTGGCTCCTGTTTCCTCATTCTTCACGGTCACGGCGGCACCAGCCACCGCGCCGCCGCTGGGGTCCGTGACCGTGCCGGAGAGGGTAGCTGAGATTTGCGCGAACAATAGCGGGGAGAGAATCAGAAAAGAAACGACGGACAGAAGAAGGGAGCAGCACCGCCGCCCGCATACGCCCGAACCTTTCCTGGGCCGGGATGGGGCCATACCCCACGTCGCAACGGATCGAAAAAGCTCAATGAACGTCGCGGAAACCTCGGAAATTATGGCGAAAATTGTCTTGCCGGGATTGACACGCAATTCAAGCCTCCAGGAGGGAGCGCGGGAAGCGCCGCTTAAGGAAATCGCGCAAGTTCTGGCCCGCACTCAAAACGGTGATATCGAACGGTAACGGAATACTACGATCAAGCAGATAAATATAAACGATTCGTGACGATCTGTCTATCGCTGATGATACGATTCCCACGGTCACGTCCGAGTCCCTGAATAAGATTGCACAGCGCCGCTGGCGCGAAGCACCTATGGAGTGCGGCAGCTTGCTGCCGCTTTGGGCGCTCCCACTTGCAGACGCGGCTATAACGTGACTCTCTGATTTCTGATTTCTAGTTTCTGGTTTAGTTGCTCCCGCACTCCACGCAGACGCGGCTCTCCGGCTCAATCTGCCCTTGGGTCTCAGCCCAAGCGATGGGGAGGAAGAAGGAAATTATGGTGGATATGGAGGTCTGAACGCCCACGAACCTGGAGGACGTTAGACTGACGAGGGCGATACCGCAGGAATTGATGGTGTTGAGGCTGGCGATCGACGTGTTGGAGCCCAAGGGTAGAGGGGCGGAAGATGTCCCGCTGAACGGGGGAACATTCAGCAAAGTGGGAG
>JASHTR010000354.1 GCA_030040455.1 Terriglobia bacterium
CGATGGGGATGGAGGTGAGTTGTTGAAGCGCGGCCAGGGCCTCGTTGTTCTCAGGTAGCACCGGCTCTTCAATAAACATCGGTCGGAGCGGCTCAAGCTCCTTCACCAATGCTTTGGCCACTCCTTTGTGGACGCGCCCGTGAAAATCGACGGCAACTTCGATATCCTTGCCAACTGCCTCCCTCACTGTCGCGAGCCTCTCCACCACGCCTTCAATCTCGCGCGTTGTGGCTATCCATTCGAGGTTTGCCGAGGCATTCATCTTTAGAGCGCGGTAGCCCTGCGCCACCCGCTCGCGAGCCGCGTTGGCAAGATTCGATGGCCGGTCCCCTCCGATCCAGACGTAAACCTTAAGCTTCTCGCGAACCTTGCCTCCGAGCAGGTCGTAGACGGGAACACCAAGCTCTTTGCCGCGGATGTCCCAAAGCGCCTGCTCAATGCCGGAAAGCGCGCTCACGAGCACAGGTCCTCCGCGGTAGAAACCGACACGATAGAGGAGCTGCCATAGGTCTTCAATTTGCCGCGCATCCCGGCCAAGGACGTATTCCGCCATTTCTTCGACGGCGGCGCGGACAGTATCCGCGCGACCTTCGACAACCGGCTCACCCCATCCGGCGAGGCCCTCTTCCGTGGTGATCTTCAGAAACAGCCAGCGGGGAGGTACTTTGAACAGCTCGAGCTTATGGATTTTCATCTTTAACCTCGCAGTTTTTGTTGTGTCTCCAGGGCCCCTGCACTTCCTTTGATAGGAGCAGGAACCCCGCGCCGTGAGACACCCGCAAAGCTAGAAAATTACATGGAAGTCAATTCCGCGCAAGCGGGAATTCTACCTCCCTCGAAAATCGGATAAGATCGTTGGGTGCGCGCCCGGAGGGATTCCGGAGAGCACAAGAAACAACAGCTCCGATCCAGGATTTAAAAAATGACCGAAGAGCTAACGCGGCTGGAGGAATCGCAACAAAGGAAGGTGCATTGGAAGCGTTGGGGACCTTACTTGAGCGAGCGGCAATGGGCCACGGTGCGGGAGGATTACAGCGCCGACGGAGACGCCTGGGACTATTTCTCGCACGACCATGCCCGTTCTCGCGCCTATCGCTGGGGCGAGGATGGCATTGGCGGTATCTGCGACCGCCATCAGCTCGTCTGCTTTGCGTTTGCCTTCTGGAACGGCCGCGATCCTATTTTGAAAGAGCGGCTTTTCGGCCTGACGAGCCACGAAGGCAATCACGGCGAGGACGTGAAGGAATATTACTTCGCGCTCGACGGCACGCCAACTCATTCTTACATGAAGTTTCTCTACAAATATCCGCAAACGGAGTTCCCGTATGCCCGCCTGCGCGACGAAAACCATCGTCGCACACTGAAGGACCCAGAATTTGAATTGATGGATACCGGCATTTTTGACGAGAACCGTTACTTTGACGTCTTCATTGAGTACGCGAAAGCGTCTTCGGAAGATATCCTGATTCGGGTTGAGGTCTTCAACCGCGGGCCGGAGGCGGCAACGCTGCGCCTTTTGCCCACGCTATGGTTTCGCAACACATGGAGCTGGGGATGGGATTCCAGCCGGCCCGCCTTGAGGGTGGGAAGCTTCTCCGCCGGCATCAAGTCGCTCGAGGCAGAGCATCCCTATTACGGCAAGAGCTGGCTTGCCTTTGAGGGGAGCCCACCTCTTCTCTTTACTGAAAACGAGACAAATTTCAAGCGACTGTACGGCAGAGAAAATCATGCGAGCTATGCGAAAGACGCTTTCGACGACTACCTGGTCCACGGGCAGAAGGACGCGGTGAACGCGGCCGGGACAGGAACGAAGGCAGCGGCCGATTACGACCTGGTGATTCCACCCGAGGCGAGCCACGTTGTGCGGATGCGGCTGAGCAACCAGCCGCCCGATGCGCGAACGTTTGACAAATCGTTCGATGCAACCTTCAAAAAGCGCATTGCGGAAGCCGATGAATTCTATGCGCCACGCCTGCCCAAGGATGCCTCGGACGATTGCCGCAGGGTGCAGCGGCAGGCTTATGCCGGCTTGCTGTGGAGCAAGCAGTTCTACTGCTACGACGTGCGGACGTGGCTAGAGGGCGACCCCGCCATGCCGCCGCCTCCTTCCAGTCGTCTCCAGGGTCGGAATCATGCGTGGACCCACCTCTACAATTCCGATGTCATTTCCATGCCCGACAAGTGGGAGTATCCCTGGTATGCTGCCTGGGACCTTGCGTTCCATTGCATCGTGCTGGCTACGATTGACCCGGATTACGCAAAGGAGCAGCTCATCCTTTTCGTGCGCGAATGGTATATGCACCCCAGCGGCCAGCTCCCGGCCTACGAGTGGGCGTTTGGAGACGTTAACCCTCCCCTTCACGCCTGGGCTGCATGGCGAGTTTACAAAATCGAGCAGCGCATCCGGGGCAAGGCGGACTTCGCCTTCCTGGAAAAGGTGTTTCACAAGCTTCTGCTGAACTTCACGTGGTGGGTGAATCGGAAGGACCCTGACGGGATGAACGTGTTCGAAGGTGGTTTTCTCGGCCTGGACAACATCGGGGTCTTCGACCGCTCAGCAAAGCTGCCGATGGGTGGGCACATCGAGCAGTCGGACGGGACAAGCTGGATGGGCATGTTTTGTCTGAACATGCTCGAGATCGCGATGGAGCTCGCTTCGATCGATCCGGTTTACGAGGATGTGGCCAGCAAATTTTTTGAGCACTTCGTCTTGATTGCCCACGCCATGAACGATCTGGGCGGAGAAGGAATTTCCCTTTGGGACGAGCAGGACGGCTTTTATTACGACGTGCTTCATCTGCCCGACGGCGAGCACCTTCCTCTTCGAGTGCGCTCGCTGGTCGGTCTGATTCCCCTGTTCGCCGTGACGACTCTGGAACCCGAAACGGTGGATAAACTTCCGGGCTTCAAGAAGCGGATGCAATGGTTTCTGGATCACCGGCCGCTCATGGCGCGTCACGTGGATGAGAGCGTGAAGAGCGAGAAAGGGCCGCGGCGGCTGCTTTCGCTGGTGGGCCGTGAACGCCTGGTGCGGGCGCTGAAGACCATGCTGGACGAATCGGAATTTCTTTCTCCGCACGGCATCCGGGCGCTCTCAAAATATCACCAGGATCATCCCTATATTCTCCAATTAAACGGTTATGAGCATCGCGTGGGATATGATCCTGCGGAATCCACCACGGAGATGTTTGGCGGTAATTCCAACTGGCGTGGCCCGGTGTGGTTTCCCGTGAACTACCTGATGATAGAATCGCTCCAGAAGTTCCATTGGTATTATAGCGACTCGCTGAAAGTGGAATTTCCTTCCGGCTCCGGGAAGGTGATGAACCTGTGGGGCGTGGCCACGCAGCTCTCGCGACGCCTCAACAGCCTTTTCTTCCGCGGTCCGGATGGCCGACGGCCGGTCTACGGGGATTCAAAGAAGTTCCAAGACGACCCCTACTGGAAAGACCTGATCCCTTTTTATGAATACTTTCACGGCGACAACGGGCGGGGGCTGGGCGCAAGCCATCAAACGGGCTGGACCAGCCTGGTGGCCAAACTGATCGAGCAGAGCGGGTAGGGATAAGTCGCGCCGCGTTCGCCTTGTAACGCTCCGGCTCTTCCACTGTTCATCTGATAAAGATATTGAAAAGCCGCAGGGCCGCACGACGCGCCCTGCGTTACGTTCCGGCCGCGGCGGTGCGATGAGAGAGCAGGTAAGCTTTGATAAAAGGGTCGAGGTCGCCGTCGAGCACGCGGTCCGCATCGCCCATCTCAAACTTGGTCCGATGATCCTTCACCATGCGGTAGGGATGGAGGACGTAGGATCGCGCCTGATTTCCAAAGGCGATCTCACCCTTCATCTCTTCGAGCTTGCGGGATTCCTCGCGCCGCTTTTCGAGCTCCAGCTCATAGAGTTTCGACCGTAGAATCTTCATCGCCATTTCCCGGTTCCGGTGCTGCGACCGCTCGTTCTGGCAGGTGGCAATGGTTCCCGTCGGAAGGTGAATGATACGAACGGCTGAGTCGGTGGTGTTAACGTGCTGGCCGCCGGCGCCCGTCGAGCGATAGGTTTCCACGCGAAGGTCTTCCGGCTTGACGTCGATCTCAATGCTCTCGTCAATCTCCGGGCTCACAAAGACAGAGGCGAAGGAGGTATGCCGCCGCTTGGCGGAATCGAAGGGCGAAATGCGCACCAAGCGATGAACGCCAATCTCAGAGACCAGCAGGCCATAAGCGTATTCACCTGTCACGGAGAAGGTGGCGGATTTCAGGCCCGCCTCCTCTCCGGCCAGGTAGTCCATCACGCTGAACTTGAAGCCACGTCGCTCGGCCCAGCGACGATACATGCGGAGCAGCATCTCGGCCCAGTCCTGGGATTCTGTTCCGCCGGCGCCGGGATGAATGGTGACGATGGCGTTCAGCCGATCGTTTTCACCGGCGAGCAGAGAGGCCGCCTCGATCCGGTCAACATCTTCACGAAGGATTTTAAGCTCCCGGGTGATCTCATCGGCAACATTTTCACCCTCGCGCGCGAGCTCAAAATAGGCGCCGAGATCTGCGAGGCGCTGTTCGAGCCTGCGGTCGGTTTCAAGCGTCTCTTCGAGCCGCCGGCGGCTGGGAAGTATTTTTTGTGAAGCGTCGGGATTCTGCCAGAATTGAGGGTCTACCATCTGCCGCTCGATGGCGGCCAGCTCACTGCGGAGGCGAGGAGCGTCAAAGAAAACCTCGCAGGTCGGTGGTGCGCTGCTTGAGGTCGGCATATTCTCTTTCCAATTCTTCGATCACATTTACTCCTTTGGCGTCTGGCGGGTGTACCGTCATTCCTGCGAAAGCGGGGATCGAAGGCAGACGCGGATCCCCAGGATGACCAGTGTGATTATGACGCAAGCCCAAGCGAAAACATCACCGTGAGCCGTATAAAAAGTCCGTCTCGCGAGGAAACTGAAACCGGCAGCCAAGGCCGTCTGACGATAGAGCGGGGCCTCGGCAACAATCCGGCCATAGGGATCGATCACGGCGGTAACGCCATCGTTCGTCGCCCGCAAGAGGTAGCGATGATTTTCAATGGCACGAAAACGGGTCATCTCCAGGTGCTGAAACCGCGCCGCCGATTTTCCGTACCAGGCGTCATCGGAAATATTCACCAGAACGCCTGGACCCCGAGGCGTGAGGCGGCGCACGAGCTGCGGGAAAATGGCTTCATAACAAATGAAAATTCCAAGTCCGCCCTCCGGGCTTTCTGCCACGCGGTTGCCCGACCCGGGGACAAAATCACCCACCTCCGAAGTAATCTTTCCCATACGGGTAAAGCGAAGCCAACCGGGGACGTACTCGCCCATTGGCACCAGATGTATTTTATGATACTCCAGAATCACGTTTCCTGCGGGGTTGAGCGCCACTGCCGTATTCTGTGGCCTCGACGTGCCGGGGCCGAGAAAAGTGATAGTGTTCACCACCACGTAGGCGCCCGCCTCGCGCGCCAGGGTCTCCACTGCGCCGCGAAAAACAGGATCACGGTTAAAGAAGAAGGGTGCGGAATTCTCCGGCCACACGATCAACGGTGGCTCCGTCCCTTTGTTTTCATGCTTTTGGAGCGATACAACGGAAAGATGAACCAGTTGCTCGAGAGGTTCGGGGTTCCGCCACGGGGCCCAGGCTTCAACCGCATCTTCTCTGAGGGGGACGTCCGGCTGGACGAGGACCGCGAGGTTCAGTCCTTTCGAGACGGGTGGAGGGGCCAGGGCAAAATCCAGGATGAGCAGGAACACAATCCACACCACCGTCGTCCAGCGCCCAACGCGACAATGGGGCTGGAACATCACCCAGCCCAGCAATGCGCTCGTGGCGACAGCCAGAAACGACAACCCGTAGACTGCGGTGACGGAAGCAACCCGATCCAACCCCGGGGCCGCGACGCCGTAGCCGAGGAGGTTCCAGGGAAATCCGGTGATGAGATAAGTGCGGGCCAGCTCCAGAGCAACCCAGAAGAAAGGCGAAAACAGCAATGCCAGCCGCACGGAGCGCCGCGCCACCCAGGTTTCGAGGAGACCAAACACCCCCCAGAACGGCGAAAAAAAAGCCAAAAAAAGAGCCATCGCACCGCACGACTCAACCGGAGTGAGGTTGCCGTAGCCTTCCATCACTCCTACGAACCAATAAAGGCTGCCGGTCAGAAATACGCCTCCCGTAATGAGTCCCCACAAGAAAGCCAGGCCCGGTTTTCGCTCGGTGATGAGAGCGAGAATCAGCGGGAGGCAGGCGATCCAAACCAGCAGGCTCAGCTTAGGAAGTGGAAAGACGAGGGCCAGGAGGACGCCGCTCAACACGCTTGCAGCCAGACGCAGAAGAGGTCGCTCGAAGACAGCGGCGATGACGGCTGGCTTGGGCTCAATGCGCGGGGAGTTTTTCCTTATGATATTGGGTGTCCTTTGCGGGAGCTATTCCTTAATGAAGGGATGAAATCCCTTTTGACTTAGCGTATGCATGGCTGCAATAGCTTGCGGTCGCGATTCATAGGGGCCAACCTGCACGCGATAGATGTGATCGTTGAATCCTGCTTCCTGCGGAGTGACGAGGACGCTGTGGTAACCCTCCGCTCTCAGGGCTTTCACAAGTTGGGATGCACTTCCCGCTGTATGGGAAGCGGCAACCTGGATCATAATGCCTTTCGTCGGAGCTTGCCCTCCAGACACCTCCGGCACCGGTTGAGCATTTTGCGGCCTTGCAGGTGCTTCTTGAATTCGAGAGGGCTGGGAAGGGTTGGAAGCCGGTGAAGCGGAGGTCGGCTCAATATTTTGCTCGATCACCGAAGACTGGGCTCTCGTTTCCGGCAGCGAGCTACTTTGTGCCGGAGGATTCACTGTAGGCGGAATCTCACTGGGAGGGGGCACCTGCTCAGTTGCGAGGTCAGTGGCGGCCGGCCGGCCATTGACGCCCACGAGATAGCCGAGCGCGAAAAATAGGGCGCACACGCCAACCGCTCCCAGGAAGACCAGGGTCAGTTGGCGCACCGAAAGGCCTCGCGAGCCGCGGGGTGGATCCGATCGGGTTGCCATTAGCCCTCCGGCTCCGCAATGAAAAGCCCACGGTCCATCACAAAAGAATTGGCTGCGGCTACCATCATCACTTCTTCTCCGTTGCGTCTTCTTTAGCGGCCGCTTTGCCCGCTCCGTCCTTACCCATCGACAAGTTGAACTTATCACTCAAACCCGAGAGCAGGTCAAGGGGCAAGGGGAAAATAATGGTGGTGTTCTTTTCCACGCCAATCTCAGTGAGGGTCTGAAGGTAACGCAACGTGATTGAGACAGGCTCTTCCTGCATCATCGTGGCGGCCTGCTTCAGCTTCTCGGCTGCCTGATATTCCCCGTCCGCGTTGATGATCTTTGCCCGCCGCTCGCGCTCGGCCTCGGCCTGCCGGGCAATGGCCCGCTGCATTTCCTGAGGCAGGTCCACCTGCTTCACTTCCACCTTGGCCACTTTCACGCCCCAAGGCTCGGTATGCTCATCGAGGATGGTTTGCAGCCGCAGGTTGAGCTTTTCCCGCTGCGAGAGCAGGTCGTCCAATTCCACCTCGCCCAGCGCGGAGCGAAGCGTCGTTTGCGCCAGTTGTTCGATGGCGTAACGATAGTTTTCGAGCTCCAGGACGGCCTTTTGCGCGCTAATCACGCGAAAATAGACCACGGCGTTTACTTTAAGCGAGATGTTATCGCGCGTGATCACGTCCTGCGGAGGCACGTCCCAGGCCACCACCCGAAGCGAGACTCGCACAATCTTATCGATGGGCCAGAGGATGAAGATGAGGCCCGGCCCTTTATCCGGCGTCTGAATCCGGCCCAGCCGGAAGATCACGGCTCGCTCATATTCACGCAGAACGTTCAGGCAAGCTGCAATCCATAAGATGATGATAATGATAATCACAATCAGCGCGCTTGACATCGCAGCCTTCTTTCTGCTCAAGCTGGTCGTCGGAGCCTTGAGCGTGGGGGGATTGCTTATGTTACCTTGAAATCCCAAGCATGGACGATTCGTTCTTAAATCATTTTTTGAAGCGCTTCAACCAGACACAGCCGGAAGTTTGGGGCTCACGCCGTCATTTCAATCGGCTTGAGGAAAATCTCTTCCTCAGGAAGAAGAATATTTTCTTCTGGTTTTACATCGAAGAATCCCTCTCCGGATCAACTACAAGAATCAGCCCTTCAACGGCGCGCACGCGCACCAGCTTGCCAGCCGGAACCGTCTCCGTGGCCCTCGCATTCCAAAGTTCGCCGTGAACCAGAATTTTCCCGGCGGGGGCAAGGTCTGTCCGAGCCACGCCGATGGAATCCACCATCCCTTCCGCGCCAGTCACCGCTTTCTGGCGGACGGCAAGGATGGCGGCCCGGAAAAGAAGTAGGGTGATGAAAGCAAGCGGAAGCGTTACGCTCAGCGAGGTGCCCAGATGGATGTGCGCGCCGGGCCAGGGTGTCCTGATGAGAATCAA